>JAAYSF010000011.1 GCA_012523975.1 Veillonellaceae bacterium | reverse complement strand
TTTTTATCGGCTGCATAGCTAGGCATTGTTGAGCCAAAAACCATAATCAGTGCCAGCAGGCCGAAAAGAGCCTTTTTTGTATCAAACATAGTTATCTCCTGTCTAATTATTAGAAATTGACGGAGATTGCCGCGCTTCGCTCGCAATGTCAGTTGCTTAGATTTAGCCTCAAAAAAGTTGAATCGCGATAGCTAACTGCGGCGATCTCGATATATCACTAAATGGAAAATATATCTAAAATCATTTAAGAGTTTTTCCGCTAATTTTATATTTTATTCTACAGCCAACTACGTTTTCCTGCAATTTTTTGTAAGGCAAAATGTAGAAAAGCCACCGCATGGTGGCTTTTCTACATTATATGGGCGCTTTTACCTGCAGGCCATAGGTTTCAATTTCATCCTTAGTTTGGATATACATCAGCGAATCGGCTTGAATGTTGACATCTTCGCCTCTGACAAAGGCTCCACCGACTACGCCTACCGGTCCTAGAATTGCCAATCCGACAACGGTAGCTCCAGCGGCTTTGGCTAGCGATTTAGTTTCTTCTTTGGCTTTGTCTCCTAAAAAGGTAGCAATGCTGTTTCCGTCCATAGTTTCGATTGAATCAAACGTTATTTCTAGTTTGGCATCACGGCCAAAATTTTTAGCCGGCTCAACTTTGGTTACTTTACCAAAGCCTTGCGCGCCTTTGGCAATAACTAATTGTCCGCCGGAATAGACGTCGTCAGCGGCTTGGAACATGACCACATCACCGGGTCGACTGGTCTTTGTGTTAAGCGGAGTTACTATCTTTATTTTTACTAGGGTATCTTTATCTAAGATAGTATTTGCGGTAGCAATTTGTCCATCGGTATAGGCAAGCTTCAGCAATTTGTTAACGCGGTCTTCAAATGCGCCAGCCGTAGAGCTACCAAGCAGAACGCGTTCAAGGTTTTCAACACGCTCCTTGGCCGGTAGTGATGTAACATCATGCGTTAAGGCCCACTCGACTGCGTTTAATTTCATTATAAACGACGGAGCAAAATCAGAGTTATCTTTAGTATATGTATATATTCTGTCTAACTTAGTCATAAGCGCATCTTGCGTTTCGACACCATAAATATCGTTTTCGAGTTTGGCAGTCCGCTCTACCAGTGAGCCAGTCTGCTCACTGCCATAGTATATTTTTTCTACCGCGACTATCTTATCCAGTAGCGTCATATCCTGCATATTTTGTGCCGACGCGAATGTCGAAAACATGAACATTATAAGTAGTATACTTACGATAATCTTTTGGCGCATTTATAGATTCCTCCCTTTTCGCTTTCATCACATATTTCGCGAAGATAAAGGAAAATCCTGCCGATAGATGGCAAAATAACTAAGTCTAGATTACCTGCTAGCGAATTACACACCCCACCCTGAGGGCACCCCTCTCAAGAGGGGATTTTGGGTTACGGAGGGGACGGGGAATAAAAAAGAGATTGCCACGTCGCTTTGGCTCCTCGCAATGACAACTTAGATAGACCAATGTCATTGCGAGCGCAGCGTGGCAATCTCGTACTTGTATATGTATTTATTTACGTTTATATTTTTACGTCAATTAAAGCTGATACCCCAACGCCTTGGACGCGGGAGAATTTGACAGGATTTTTGCTGTCGATTGGAATGAGCGCTTTAACGCGGAACTGTTTGCCGTTAAAATTGCCTTCAAGTTGCAGACAGGCTTGAGTTCTATCAACTAATTCCTGCGGGCCGGTTATCTGGGCTGCACCTACGTAACCGCCGCTGCCGATGGTAATAATCGGGACGACCTTAGTTGCATAATCTGTGCCAGCCCCATGTTTTGCTGTCAAGGTGTTAATAAAGTTATTTAACGGGCCAGAGAATTTATCAACCACGAATCCGATGCCGCCGACTTTTAAGACATCTCCCAAACTAAAGGCCTGGGTAGCCGGGACAGCTGCAACTGAAAGCAAGCAAATTAACAAAAGACCTGTTACAAATTTTTTCTTCATATTTTTAATCCTCCTTATAGATCTGACTATGTAGTCATTCTATACATGATATGCCATTTCCTGCTGAAGTATGGCAACTTTTTCTTATACCTTAAAGAAAAAACCACCAAGTTTCCTTGGTGGCTCTAGACTTATTTGTTTTAGCATACTTTATTAGAATTTATATGAAACAGTTGTGCGGAAGGAGTTGTACGATTCGTTAGTATCTACAGTCTTCATATCTTTATAGAATACGTTCAAGGTTGTATCTTCATTAATCTTATGATTGAAGCTATAGTACATACCTTTGCCGTTTGGATCAAAGTCTGTCCATGCACCCATATCGCCATTAGCCTCTACTTTGCTGTAAATAGCGGAAAGTGAGTTCTTCTCATCAAGTGCATAGCTAGTTCCTAATACAAAGGCTTTATTAGCATCGTTAGCATCAGACTTAGCAAATTCAGCAAAGTAACCAACTTTGCCATGGTTGTAGGCTGCATCTAAAGCCCAGTAGTTTGTGGCATCGCTGCCTTCGATATCATATTTTGCCAGAGTTCCGCCTAAAGTCCAAGCTTCAGCTGGGCTAAAGGATGCATGCAAACCATAAACCTTGTTGTCTGTACCATTTTCTTTACCGGCAATAAG
>JAAYSF010000010.1 GCA_012523975.1 Veillonellaceae bacterium | reverse complement strand
TGGCCCGTTGGTCAAGCGGTTAAGACACCGCCCTTTCACGGCGGTATCAAGGGTTCGATTCCCTTACGGGTCACCATATCATGGGTGATTAGCTCAGCTGGGAGAGCGCCTGCCTTACAAGCAGGATGTCGGCAGTTCGATCCTGTCATCGCCCACCAAATATTAAACCGATTAATTAGAGAAAATATCTAATTAATCGGTTTTTTTTACGCTGCTTTCGCTTCTGATAACTAGGTGCTGGTGAAGGAAAACGCAGAAATTTAGCGAACAATGTCAATGAAAGGAGATGAGCTATCCTGCTTAGATCCAGAACGGTGGAAAAGTTTGCAAAAATTTTACTTATTGCTGCCTCACTGTTAATTTTAGTTGGCATTATGCGAAATTATGCTATAACCCAGTATGATAGAATTATTCTCGATAAGCGTAACCAGGCAACTGTAATTGCCCACTATATAGAATTGAATTTGGATAATCGTCTCACCGCCCTAGCGATGGTTGCAAATGACCCGGATATACGGAGCCTGAAACCTGATAAAATGGCGGACGAGCTGAAGCGAACTGTTAATAAATTAGGCTTTTTTAACGCTGTTGTTTTTGATCGCAATGGCAATTTTATCACTGAAGCTATCCCGGAATTTCACATTGGCAAAGTATATGACCAAGATAGTTTTAATAAAGTGTTATTGGGTACGCCCACCATTTCTAACCGGATAGTATATAACGGACTTGATACTGCTTATGTAAGCTTACGTGTGCCATTATTTGATGAAAACGGGCAGGTTAAGGCGGTACTTGTTGCCGGTATGCCAATCAGCCAAATTGCTGATATGGTTAATCAAACAATGAAAAAATCCTTGCTGGGTGCTGAAGAATACGTATTTATCATCGATAACAATCTTAACTATATTGCCCATCCACGCTTGCAGGAGCTCTATCTCAAAGAAGAGGATAATGCCCACGGCTCGTTTTTCCAAGATAACATAGACCATAGTATTGAGGCATCAGTGCTTGATCATACTGAAAAGCTTTACACTTTTACCAACATAGAGCATGCTAATTGGCGAGTTGTTATTGCGACACCATTAGCTTCACTTTACGGTTCAATGTTCAAACGGTCATTGAATGACCTGGTTATTTTTACCTTACTGGTAATTATTATTGGACTATGCTACAGGGTACTCAAACAGCGGCAGGCTGAGAAACTGGCACTAGAGAGCCTGCAAATGGAGAGATTAAGCTGCGCAAGCCAAATGGCGGCATCGATTGCTCATGAAGTCCGCAATCCGCTTACTTCAATTAAAGGATTCATTCAATTAATAATGCGCAAACCTGACCGGCCGGCACCGCCCAGCTATTTAGAGGTCATTGCTGCAGAAATCGAGCGGATTGAAAAACTAGTGACCGAGTTTCAATTGCTGGCGAGGCCGATAAAGCCGGCTATATTTCGGCCGGTTAACATGGTTCGGGTAGTAAAGGACGTTGTAATGCTTATGGAAGGACAGGCGTTTAATAAAAAAATTGAGCTCACCTTCGAAGATCAGCTCGATAATCACTTATCAGCCATTTTCCATACGCAGGGTGACCAGGCGCAATTAAAACAAGTTTTTATAAATCTACTGCGTAATGCCATTGAGGCAGTAGATGAAGCGGGTAGGATAAATGTGAATTTGACGCTGCGGGACTCAATGATTGCTGTCACTATAAAAGACAATGGAATGGGAATGCCGCAAGAAGTTTTACTAAAACTGGGCACACCATTTTATACAACTAAAACTAATGGAACCGGGCTGGGGCTGTCAGTCTGTTTTAATATTATTGAAAGTCACGGTGGTAAAATAGAAGTTACCAGCCAAGAGGGCCGCGAAACTACATTTACCGTTCTGCTACCCTATAATCCGCGGATAACCTTTTAATAGCCTAAATCTTCGCCGATAATTACGATATGAATATCAATAGCAAATGGTTTTTTATGCATAATAGTAGTTACGTTACAAATCCGGCTTGGTTTTTGACAGTCCATGCATTCTCCGGTGGTTGTGCAGGGATTGGACAAACCGAGCCGTTTGTTGTTAATGGGGGCAGCGTATAATTTGATTCGTTGTTCAGCCTCGGCGGTATTTTTCACAATTTTATTGATGCCAACAACTACAATCACCTGTTTGGGTCCAAAAATCATTGAAGCGACGCGATTGCCAGCGCCGTCGACATTAACCAGTCTTCCATCTAGGGTAATGGCATTGGTGCTGCTCAGGAATACATCGCAGGTTAATTGTTTGCGCCGCATTGCGAGCTTTTCTTCCGGGCTTAGGCCGGGTTTATTATGGTTAAAGATGGTATTGCCCACAGACTCCAGTTGTTTAGTTAGGCCAAGTTCTTCGACAGTCGAGGATCCGCCAATGCCAACTGTCGCGCTTTTTGGAATCATACCGAGGATGTGTTCTGTCGCATCTGCGCGGTTTTCAAAGTAGGCTGCAGTGAAATTGTTTTTTTCTAAAGCTTTAACGACCTTATTTCCCAGTATTTCATTGTGCCAATTTACAAATTGATTCATGTAATAACCTCCTTATAGGGTAATATAAAGTAAGCCTTGCTTCAGAAGAGTTTTAACTCGACCTGAGGCTTAGTCTTCGGTTAATTATACTGAGTAACTTTCTACAAAATTGTTAAATTACCTTTTATTGGGTTTGGTTCCAACAGAGCAAAGGAGGAGGAGTAGCTTAACAGTTGGGCGTATATAACTAGGGGAGCGATTAACGTATTGAGGGAGGCGCTAAGATGGATACTAAAGAACGCCGAACAGCTATACTTAATATATTAATGGGAGCGGCTAAACCTGTGACCGGAACAGTACTAGCTAAAAAGCTTGGTGTGAGCCGGCAAATTATTGTCGGCGATATTGCACTTCTACGGGCCAGCGGTATCGATGTTTATGCTACGCCGCAAGGCTATGTCGTGCCGGCGAAGGGTGAAGACAGGAAGATTAGGGCAACATTGGCTTGTCACCACACAAGAGAGGGAACTGGCGATGAGCTTAACATTATTGTCGATAATGGCGGGAAAGTCCTTGATGTTGTTGTTGAGCATCCGCTTTACGGTGAGATAAGGGCTAATTTGATGCTGTCGTCACGGCGTGAGGTTGACGAGTTTTTAAAAAAATTAGCTTTGAGTGGAGCTGAGCCGCTATCTATTGTAACAGGCGGCGTTCATTTGCACACTGTAGAAATTTCTGACCGCCAGGCGCTTGAAAAAATCGAAGAACAATTAAAAGCGAATGGAATATTGCTAAAGTAATAGAGAATGGAAAGAATGGAGCATAAAAGCCCAACCCTCCGGGCAGACTGAGTAGTTCAGCACTGTCGTTGGTTGGGCTTATTCATTGCTAAATGACAATTTCGTCTATTAGGCGGGTGACTTTACCCGCTTAAACAATTTTCCGGGCAGGAAAGTTGTCGTTATTGCTCCGGCAATCGGAATTATAGATAAGATAATAAATACACTAGGAATGCCGAAATGGTCGGCAATATATCCGAGAATAGCCGCCCCCAGGCCGCCCAGTCCGATGCTGAATCCTACTGTTAAACCAGAAGCGATTCCTACATAGCCAGGCATCATTTCCTGAGCAAAAACCAGTGTTGTGGCAAATGAGGAGGTCAAGGTGAGACCAATTATGCCTAGCACAACAAGTGTAGCAATGCCGCTAGTATAGGGAAGTAGGATTAAGAATGGCAATGAGCCGAGCATTGAGAACATAATAACCGTTTTACGTCCGTAACGATCGCTTACTGCTGCCCCTAAAAAAGTTCCGATTACACCTGTAAGTAAATATGCTGAGAGCAGATAACTGGCGTAAGCTGTGCTTCCGCCCAAGTATTCAGAGTAGTATAAAGGAATATAAGTAGTAAGTCCGGTGTGAATACTAGAGCGAACAAAAATTACCATCACCAGCAAGCTTAGAAACACAACATTAATTGATTTCTGCGCAATTTGTTCCGGCGATGCAGTAGCTTTTTCCGTTTGCTCATTCGCGCTAAAACAAGGTAGATTTACCCAAAGCAATATTGACATAATTGCTGCGGGTAGTACAAAGTAGATTGCGTTGTCTAGGCCGCCCCGAAAATCTAATAAAAATGACATTAAGATTGTACCTAGAGCAAGTCCTAGATTGCCGCCTACCGAAAAGAACCCCATACTGCGGCCTCTTGTCTGAAGAGAGCTGACAAAGTGAGTAGATTTTGAGCCTTGTGGATGAAAGGCGGCAATTCCCAGGCCCCCGAAAATTATAGCTGCAAGCATTAGATAGTACGAGTCAACAAGTCCAGCGGCAGCCATGCCGAAGCCGGAAATAAACACCCCGGCAGGCAGCAGCCAGGGCATTGACACTTTATCGGATACATAGCCGAATACCGGCTGAATAAGTGATGATGTAATGTTCTGTACAAGGACGATAAAACCAATCTGGGCGTAGGTAAGGGTGAATTTGGCTTTTAAAAGCGGCAGCATCGCCGGCAGCGCACCTTGGGCCAAATCCGTAACTAAATGCCCAAAGGTAAGCAACATGAGCGGCTTGGTAATAAAATCGGTCTTCAAAGTATCAACCTCCAATTTATCCCATGCTCAATATACACTATATCTAAGTCTATGTCTAAAAAAAAGTTATTGTCATTTACAGAGACTTGTTATATAATGTTTACAGCTGACAAGACAACTGTAAATACACATAGTGAAGGCTTTTTCGATGGTATTGCTACAAAGGCTTCTCTTATAGCGGATAAACTAAGGCCATTATCGTGTAAACTAGTTGATACAAGAAAAGACAGTATCCGGACTTAATGCTGGATAACATGGATAATAATATGATGTGTCGAGTTGTCGAGATAACTGATTCTGTTAAGGCTCTTGACATAAGTTTAGCTATTGGCAGGATTAAATAACACCAGACAGGAGGATAACATGGACATTATAAGCCGTTTAGAACGAATACCAGCCGGCCGTTTTCATTATAAATTGCTGCTGATTACCGGCCTTGGTTGGATGTTTGATGCAATGGACACCGGCATAATTGCGTTTGTTTTGCCGACTCTGGCTAAGGAATGGGGATTATCGGCTACGCAGATAGGGTATATCGGCAGTATTGGACTCGTTGGTATGGCGTTAGGTGCAGTTTTGGCGGGATCGGCCGCTGATAGATTTGGCCGTAAGAAGATGTTTGCGTCAACTTTAGTCTTATACAGTATAGCGACAGGGTTGTGCGGTGTCGCGCCAAGCTATGAGTGGCTGCTGTTTTTTAGATTTTTAGTAGGTTTTGGACTGGGGGGGCAATTACCAGTCGCTGTGACATTAGTCAGTGAATATTCCCCGCCGGCTAAGCGCGGAAAGTTTATAGTTCTCTTGGAAAGTTTCTGGGGAGTAGGCTGGTTGGTCGCGGCCCTGATATCATACCTGGTTATCCCGCGTTATGGCTGGCATATGGCTTTCCTTATCGGAGCGCTGCCGGCTCTATACGTTTTCCACTTTTGGCGGAATGTGCCAGAGTCGGTTAGATATCTCATCAATAAAGGTAAAATTCAAGAAGCTCATAAGATAGTCAGTGGCTTGGAAATGGCTGCGGCCGGGCTAACGCCTGCTGCCGAGGCTATCGCTCCGAAGGCCCAGGAAACCACCCAGACGACTTTTGCTGACTTGTGGACTTCGTCCTTCCGGCGCCGTACGATTGTGCTCTGGCTGATTTGGTTTGGAATTGTTTATTCGTATTACGGAATATTTACTTGGCTGCCATCATTGATGGTTGGAGAAGGTTATACGATAATTAAGACTTTCGAATATGTACTTATTATGACAGTAGCGCAATTGCCTGGGTATTTTACGGCAGCATACTTAGTTGACCGAATTGGGCGAAAAGCTACGTTGTCCGGATTTATGGCGATGAGCGCTGTTTGTGCCTACTTTTTTGGCCAGGGTGGCAATCCGGAGACAGTTTTATTTTGGGGAAGCTTGATGTCCTTTTTCAATCTCGGGGCATGGGGGGTTGTTTATACCTATACTCCAGAGCTATATCCTACGCGGATGCGGGCCTCAGGGTCCGGTTGGGCGGCTGCCATTGGTCGTATCGGCGGTATTTTGGCGCCGACTGTTGTTGGCTTCATGATTACCGGCAGCGGCGGGTTTAATAAAGTATTCGTGATGTTTACCTGTGTCATGTTCGCAGTAGCTCTAGTTATTCTCTTATTCGGGGAGGAAACCAAAGGGAAGTCGCTTGATGAAATAAGCGGCTAAAATAAATCGGCCGCCATACAGGCGGCCGATTTTTAAATATTGATATCTACATTGTTACCAAGATGGGGCGGGGAGATTATAGGCATCGATGTATTGATGAGATTAACTAAACCCTGTCCATTCTGCTCCATTGTGTCCATAGTCTTCCTTAAAATCAGAATGCTAGCGTCATTTTGAGCTGAGGCTTGCGAAGAGATTATTGATAAAGCTGCAATATCCATGTGGAGCCTCCTTATCTTGTTCTATATAATTTAAGTATACACTGAATTGTAATTTATGCCAACTAATACCTTTGATGATATTGTGTATACTTTATGTTATAATATTTTAAAAATCTAGGAGGCAGCATAATGGTTTCAATTGGTTTTATAGTCGCGTTTCTTGCGGCTTTTTGGGTTTATAACGATGCCAAACAACGCGGCCATGATATAGGTACTGCAATTTTGTGGTCATTAGGCACTTTGGCGATGCTTGTCGTCTTTCTGCCGCTATATTTGCTTTTCGGCCGGAAGCCGCAGCTTAAGAAAAATCGTCAGGACAGCGATATTATTGACGTCGAGGCAACAGTGACAACAGATAGTTATTTAACCTGCACCATGTGCGGTAAAAACGTAAAAGACGAGTTTAACGTGTGCCCTTATTGCGGTTTTACGCTTAAACCTGAATGTAAAAACTGCGGACAACATCTCAGCCGCGACAATAAATACTGTCCTACCTGCCAAACCCCGACCGATCTTAAGTAGTTATCAAGAAGTCCCCAAAAAAGTTTTATGTAAATGTTAGACAAGACAATTATTTTATGATATAATAACATTTGTCGTCAAAATCATATGCGCCCGTAGCTCAGGGGATAGAGCACCGGCCTCCGGAGCCGGGTGCGCAGGTTCGATTCCTGCCGGGCGCACCATA
>JAAYSF010000009.1 GCA_012523975.1 Veillonellaceae bacterium | reverse complement strand
CCTGCCGCAGTCCGGCAAGTTTCGGATTAGTCATTATCAGACTGACAATTCCGGTTGTTACTGCGCCCGATTCACCGGAAATAATTCGCTCATCTGATCCTAGGGGGTTGCCCAGGATGCGCATGCCATATGCTGCAACATAATCCGGACAAGAAATAAATGTATCACTGCCGGTCGATAAGATATCCCAGGCAATTGTGCTGGGTTCACCGCAGGCCAGTCCGGCCATAATGGTGTCCATATCACCGGTTACAAAGCGCGGCTTGCCGTCCGCGGCGGCCGCCGACCGGTAAACACAGTCAGCCGCATGGGGTTCCACGATTACAACTTTAGGCGGCGAATCGGGATAGGCATTGATTAGGAAAGCCTGAACAGCGGCCGCAAACGAACCTACCCCAGCCTGCAAAAATGCATGAGTCGGGGTTACCTGCCATGTAGTAAGATCTTGGTAGGCTTCTATTGCCATTGTCGAATAGCCCTGCATTATCCATAGCGGTATATCATGATAGCCTTGCCAGGCGGTATCCTGCACAACTACCCAGCCGTACTTACGGGCGTTCGCAGCCGCCAGTCGTACGGCATCGTCATAATTTAAATCAGTAATTGAAGCGTCCGCTCCTTCGCGCTTAATGTTCTCAAGCCGCTCGACCGCAGAGCCTTTCGGCATATAGACAACAGCTTTATGCCCAAGTTTTGCAGCGGCCCAAGCAACACCCCGCCCATGATTGCCGTCAGTGGCCGTTACAAAGGTGATTTCGCCGAGCTTGCTCTTAACTTCGGGTGAAGTAAGCAGGTCATAAGATACTTCCGTAATATCCAGCCCTAGTTTACCGGCAAGATACTTTGCGATAGCATATGAACCGCCCAAGGCCTTAAAAGCATTCAGGCCAAAGCGGTATGATTCGTCTTTTACATATAGACCGCCAAGCTGCAGCGACTTAGCTAAATGAACTAAGTCTACCAATGGTGTTGCGCTATAGCCTGGAAAGCCCTGGTGCAGGCAATGTACTGCTTCAACGCTTGCCAAGCTGAATTCTTTTATGGTTTCCGACTGCAACAAGCCGCCTTTAAGACTATTAGTTACCCATTTAGTATCAGTATCCATGTTCCCTCCACTACTTTCCAATTTACTTTTTAGCTATCGGTTGTATTTGACTGCCAGTTCCGCCAGCCGTTTGGCCAGCTCCGGCGTAAAGGCTGCCTTCTGACAGCGCCAGCCCCAGTTGCCGCCGATAGTGCCTGGCAGATTCATGCGGTGCTCGCTGCCGAGCTCTAAAATATCCTGAAAAGGAATAATTGCGGTATCAGCGTTACCGGCGTAAGCATACTCCACTAATTTGCTGCAGACTGTTTCCGGGGCTGCAGTTTCCTCAACACCGATCGCTTCCCTGACACAGTTAGCGACCACAGAACTATCTGCTACCAACTCTTTATACCAGCCGACAGTTGTATTATTATCATGCGTACCGGTATATACAACTGAGTTTTTATCAATTATGACGGGCACGCAACCGTCCTCATCGCTTTCAAAGACAAAATGCAGCACCTTCATCCCCGGGAAGTAAAATTCATTTTTTAAATCGTCGACCTCGGGCGTTATAATGCCTAAGTCTTCGGCAATTAGCGGCAGTTTGCCAAGATACTTGCGCATGGTGGCAAAGAACTCGGCACCAGGGCCTTTTAACCACTGCCCATTTATTGCCGTAGTTTCCCCGGCCAAAACCGCCCAGAATGCCTCAAAGCCGCGAAAGTGGTCGACCCGGACAATATCGACTGTTTTGAGGAGCAGCTCAAAGCGAGCCCGCCACCAAGCATAATCATCTTTGGCCATTTCCTCCCATTTATAGAGCGGATTGCCCCATAGCTGACCGGTTTTGCTGAAATAGTCTGGCGGTACACCCGCCACCTTGGCCGGACGTCCGGTATCGTCCAGTTCGAACAACCCCGGATTTGCCCAGACATCGCTGCTGTCGGGTGCGACAAAAAGCGGCAAATCACCGATTATCTTTACGCCCCAGCGATTGGCATAACGCTTAAGATCCAGCCATTGACTAAAGAAGGTATACTGTAAAAACAACTGATATTCGATTTCTTCGGTCAGCAATTTCCGATAGTAGAGCAGCGTATCCTCATCGCGCCTGGCCAGCTGCTTGGGCCACTCATACCAAGCAGCCCCCTTGAAATAGTGTTTTAAGGCCATAAAGAAGGCATAGTCGTCTAACCAGCTGCTATTTTCCGCGACGAACTTCTTATAGTCCGGACTTGGTTCCTCTATGCGGAAATTAGCAAAGGCTACCCGCAGTAATCTGTCTTTGGCCTGCCTTACTTTATCAAATTCGATTTTACTTGTATCACAGGTCGGATAAGTCTTGATATCGGCGGCTGTCAATAATCGGGCGGCTACCAGCTTGCCTAACGAGATTAGCATGTGATTGCCGGCAAAAGCTGACAGGCATTGATACGGCGACTCACCAAACCCGGTTGGATTGAGCGGCAGGATCTGCCACAGTTTTTGCTTGGCTTTGACGAGGAAATTGATGAAATCGTAGGCCTCTTTACCAAGATCGCCGATTCCATAACGTGATGGCAGGGAGGTCGGGTGCAGCAGTACCCCGCACTGGCGCGCAAACGCATATTCTTCCTTTTGGATTAAAAGCTTGCCTTCAAGCGGCTGTAAAGTCATTGTAAGTATTCCTCCGTCGAGTTCGATTTCCTGGCTGTCGTTAAGAATATCTATTAGTATCCCCCGACACCAAGGCCTAACATTAATTTTTAGCTCGACGGTTTTTTCAGTATGACGGTTAAGCAATACAACGAGGACATTATCTTGTCGGGGCTGGCCAAAAACGTCCTTGCCGTTGACAATTCGCCGGACATAGCCGTAAACTTCGCCTTCGGCGATGATATTTATCCACTCGCCCGTTCGTAAGGAGTCATATTGCCGGCGCAAAGCCGTGATAGTCTTATACCATTCAATAAGTTCGCCGTCCTCGGCACCCCACGGGTAGGTTCGGCGGTTGAATGGATCTTTGTAGCCCTCGACCCCGGCTTCGTCCCCGTAATAGATAGCCGGAACGCCGGGAAAGGTCATCTGCCATAAAGCCAGCAGCTTAAGTCTTGCTACCGCCAGCTTGCGCTGCTCAGGCGGCAGTTTGTATCTGGCCTGCTCACCGATTGTCATGCTGTCGGCGGGCGGCGCCTCGCCCAGCAGCGTCAAAATCCGCGGCACGTCATGGCTGCCGACTAAATTCATTGCTGCATAAAAATTTTCGCGCGGATAGTTTTCATATAAGCTCATTAGGGCTTGCGCGGCAGTTTGAGCATCGATTTTGCCTAAGAGAAAGCCCAAGGCAATCTGGCGGAACGGATAATTCATCGTTCCATCCAGCTGTTCCCCGCCAAAGTAATCCCGCATTTGACCATAGCTTACCTTATGAGAAGCGTCTTCCCAGACCTCACCGATAAGTACTGCATCTGGATCGGTTTCTTTAATTGCCTGCCGAAACTGTTTAATGAATTCAGCCGGCAGTTCATCGGCAACATCAAGCCGCCAGCCTTTCGCCCCCTGGTTGAGCCAGTATTTAGCGACACTATTCTGACCAGCGATAACAAAATCGATATACGACGGCTCCAGTTCATTAACATTAGGCAGTGCATCTACATTCCACCATGATTCATAAGAATCGGGCCACTTTTTAAAGCGATACCATTTGTAATAGGGGGACTGCTGGGATTGGTAAGCGCCCAAACTTGGATAGTTGCCTTCCCGGTTGAAATAAATGCTGTCACTGCCGGTGTGACTAAAGACTCCATCCAATATAATCGAAATGCCGTATTCGGCGGCTTGAGCACACAATTGCTTGAATAGCTCGTTATCACCCAGCATGCTGTCTACACTATGGTAGTCGGCGACATCATAACGATGGTTGCTGGGTGAGGCAAAGATAGGATTCAAATAAATGACAGTTATCCCGAGTTCTTTTAAATAGGGAAGTTTAGCCATTACACCAGCCAGATTGCCGCCGAAAAAGTCATAGGCTATAATTTGGCCATTATCGGGATCACGGATATAAAAAGGCGTATTTGCCCAATGAGCGTGGTTGACACTGCCCTTTTTGGGGTTCAGTACCCTTCCGTCCGGCAGTCCGTTATAAAACCGATCCGGCATGATTTGATAAATTATACCGTCCTTGAACCAGTTAGGTGTGGACGCCCCATTTTTATAGACGGTTATCTGAAATGACGGCGGCTGGCAATCGTATAGCTGGCCCTCACCGCCGAAATTCCGGTGATTGTTGCCGTAGTAATAAGTTTTTTTATTAATATCGATGATAAAGTAATACCAGATTCGCCCCGGCTGCCGGCCGGCTTTGATGCAGGCTTGATAGACCCTGCTAGTGTCATCAGCTTTGTTAAGGGTCATGGCAATTTTCTCTTCGCCCTGGTCCTCATGCCATAAGCGGAGCACCACCGAATCAGGCTCAATATCGGCGGCCAGCTTCAGCCGCAGCCTGATTGTCTCATTATAAGAAACAGCCCCAAAGGGGCTGCGAAATTCCGATAGGTGGGAGTTATGGATAACCAATCTTGGCTGCACAGACAGGCACCTCGCTTTCGGTCAAACCGTGTTTCATTCAGCGGCCGGCCAGTTTTTGGTATAGTTCGGCATAATGCTTAGCAGACTCCTGCCAGCTATAATCGCTGGCCATGGCATTATGGACAATCTGGTTCCACACCGGCTTATCATAATACAGCCCAAGCGCTCTTTTGATGGTATAAAGCATATCGTGGGCATTATAGTGCGCAAAGGTGAAGCCGTTGCCCTGCCCGGTATATTTGTTATAGGAGAGTACGGTATCTTTAAGGCCGCCTGTTTCACGAACGACGGGCAAAGTTCCGTACCGCAGCGCAATAAGCTGTCCGATGCCGCAGGGTTCGTAATGCGAAGGCATCAAGAAGATATCAGCCCCGGCATAAATTTGATGAGCAAGCTTTTCGTCAAAGCACAGGTTTGCCGACACTTTGCCAGGATATTGCCAGGCCAAATGTTCAAATAAGCGCTCATACTTGGCATCGCCTGTACCCAAGACCACAAGCTGAACGTCTTCATGCCCCAGCAATTCATCGACGATATGGGCGATTAAATCTAGACCTTTTGAAGCCACCAGTCTTGATACCATAGCAATAAGCGGTACGTCCCGCCGGACGGGCAGCCCAAGTTTTTGCTGCAGGCTGGCTTTATTCTGCTGCTTTTTATCTATGGTATCGATATCATAATTTACGAATATGTGCTCATCGGCTGCCGGGTTATAGATATTGTAATCTATACCGTTGACAATCCCTGTCAAATCAGCCCGCCGCTGCCGCAGCAGACCGTCTAGTTTCTCCCCGAAATACGGGAATTGGATTTCTTCAGCATAGGTCCGGCTGACCGTTGAAATTAAGTCGGCAAAAACCAACCCGCCTTTCATAAAATTAACCCCGCCATGAAACTCCAGTTTATCGGGTACAAAATAGCTTTGGTCCAGGCCTAAGACGTCTTCTACTATCGTCGGTGCAAATATTCCTTGATAACCTAGGTTATGGATGGTAAACAGCGTTTTTATGCCCTGATAAAAGGGCTTATGGTTATAGTGGGATTTAAGATATACGGTAACCATACCGGTATGCCAGTCATGGCAATGGATTATATCCGGTTTAAAATCAAGAGCCGGCAGACATTCCAGCACTGCCTTAGAAAAATAGGCATAGCGCTCAGCATCATCATAGTGGCCATACAGTCTTGTCCGTTTGAAGTAATATTCGTTATCAATAAAATAGAATGGTACGCCCTGATAGACTAATTCTTCGATGCCGCAGTACTGCTGACGCCAGCTAAGCGGTACAGTCAGTTCGGTCTTTTTTGTCATCTGCGCCTTAAAAGCGGCGGGTATTTCCTCGTACTTAGGCAGTATTACTCTTACGTCAGCGTCTAAACCTTTAAGCGCCTGCGGCAGCGATCCAATCACATCGGCCAGTCCGCCGGTTTTCACGAAGGGTACCGCCTCGGCGGCAGCAATCAGTATTTTTTGCAATTAAACCACCATCCCTTTCTTGACAACAAGCGGGTAGCCCATATCCCCTTTCAATTGCCGTCCTGCAGTAATATGGACGTTTTTATCGCAAATCACCTGCTCCAATTTTGCTCCGCTGTCAATAATACCTTTTTGCATAACTATACTGTTTTTAATGTGAACACCCTTTTTCACGGTAACCCCGCGGAAGAGAATACTGTTTTCGACCGTCCCTTCAATTATACAGCCGCCGGCTACTAAAGAGTTTGTCACTTTAGCGGTACCGATGTATTTTGAAGGCGGTTCATCTTTAACTTTGGTATAGATAAGACCGCTTTTTGAAAACAGTTCCTGCGAAACAGCGGGATTTAGAAGCTCCATACTATGATAAAAATAAGTAGCCAGCGAGGAAATCCTAGCTGCATACCCTTCGTGGCGATAGCCAAAGATTTTTAGCCTGTCAAGGCTCCTAATCAGGCAATGCTTGACAAAGTCATAGCCGCCATGGGCAATACAGTCTTCGATAAGGCTGATGAGCAGTTCCCGCTCCATAATATACATACCCAAGGACATCTTGCCACGTTGTTTACCGCCGGCAGAAACCTCTATATCGGTAATCCGTCCGTCTTCGGCAAGTTCAACCAGGACAGCGCCGTTGCAGTCACTTACGCAGTGGCTGTCGGTATATAATACGGTTACTTCGGCACCGCTATGCCGATGAAATTCAAGTGCAGCCTGATAATTAAGATTGCAGAGAATATTTGAGCCTGCGATAACGACATGTTTTTGCCGGCTAAAGCGGATATAGTCAAGATTGCTGTAAAAGTTGTCGGCATCGCCGCCCCGCCCGCTGTTTCCCGGATTAGCGCTGTAAGCAGGCGGCATCAGTACAAGGCCGTCGCGTTTCCGCGCCAGATCCCACTCTTTGCCTGAGCGTAAATGGTCCATTAGCGAGCGGTATTTATCCTTAAGTAAAATCCCCACATTAGAGATACCTGAATTCACCATGTTGGACAGCACAAAATCAATCAAACGATATCTGCCGCCGAACGGCACAGCGGCCAGCGGACGATAACGGGTAAGCTCCTGTAAAAGTTCTTCCGATTCGTAAAGATTAATAATTCCCATTAAGTCCATGGCATTAACGCTCCTTCTGTTCCGGCTCACCGGCCAGACGCTGATCTGATGCTACGTCCCTGCTTATGACTGTCCCCGGCGGGATTGTTACGTTTTCGCCGATTACGATAATTTCCCGCCCGTCAGATCCAATTGCACCGGCAATAACAGTATCTGCTCCAATTGTCGTCTCCTGCCCGATAATGACTCTATCAACTGCTGAATTGGCTTCAATCCGGACATGCGGCATTATTATTGAATCTTTTACCTTTACTCCCGGACCAATGTAGACATCAGTGAAAATGACTGAGTGATCAACTTCGCCGTAAATAAGACAATCTTCACTAATAATAGAATTTGTAACCTTGGATTCCGGCCCCAGATATTGCGGCGGCCGAGTGGGATTTACCGAGTATATCCGCCAGTTTGCGTCGTGAATATCAAGCTCTGGCTGCTCAGCTAACAGGTCCATGTTTGCTTCCCAGTAGCTGCTGACCGTCCCAATATCCTTCCAATACCCTTCAAAAGGATACGCAAACAGCTTTTGACCATCACCCAGCATTCTGGGAATGATATCCTTGCCAAAGTCATGGCTTGACTGCAGATTTTTTTCGTCAGCAACAAGATACTGCCGTAACTTTTGCCAATTGAATATGTAAATGCCCATTGAGGCCAGGTTGCTTTGCGGATTACGGGGTTTTTCGGCAAACTCGGTAATCCGCTGGTAAGACGAGGTGTTCATAATGCCGAACCGGCTGGCTTCCTCCCAAGGTACGGCGATAACAGCAATGGTAACATCAGCACTACGCTCTTTGTGGAATTGCAGCATTTCGGCATAATTCATTTTATAAATATGATCGCCTGACAGGATAAGCACATACTCAGGATTTACTGAATCGATAAAGTGCATATTCTGGCAGATTGCATCAGCTGTTCCTTTATACCATTCGCCGCCTTGCTCTCTGACATATGGCGGCAGAACATAAACGCCGCCGTGTTTACGGTCTAAATCCCAGGCCGAACCTATGCCGATATAACTATTTAAGACCAATGGCTTATACTGCGTTAGCACCCCCACAGTGTCGATGCCCGAGTTTCGGCAATTGCTCAAAGCAAAGTCAATGATGCGATATTTGCCGCCAAACGGGACGGCTGGTTTGGCAAGCTTTTTGGTCATTATCCCCAAACGGCTCCCTTGCCCTCCAGCTAGCAGCATGGCGACGCACTCCTTTTTCGGCATAGCGCTTCTCCTCTCTATGGAAATATTTATTCAATAACAGGCACTTCTCGCTTGAGGTATATAGTAGCTAGCGGCGGGAGACGAAGGTTTAGTGAATATTCGCGGTTATGCCACTCAATGGGCTCAGTGGCAAGCGGCTGGGCATTTAGCTGACCCGATCCGCCGTAATCTTCCCAATCACTGTTGAAAACTTCGTGATAAATGCCGGCTGCCGGTACCCCGATCCGGTAATTGTCGCGAACTACCGGTGTAAAATTGCAAACCGCAATAATAAAGTCCTCTTGATCTCGGCCGCGGCGGATAAAACTGATCACACTCTGGCTATAGTCCTGACAATCAATCCACTCAAACCCATCCCAGGCAAAGTCAACCTGCCATAAAGCCTGTTCCTGGCGGTAGAAGTTGTTTAAAGCGCGCGAATAGTCGTGCATTTTTTTATGCATGGGATAGTCGAGCAGATGCCAATCCAAACTGTCGTCAAATTTCCATTCAATAAACTGCCCGAACTCACCGCCCATAAACAGCAGCTTTTTGCCGGGATGAGCCATCCAATAGGCATAAAAGGCGCGGAGATTAGCAAACTTCTGCCAATAGTCGCCCGGCATTTTATCGAGCAGCGACTTCTTGCCGTGCACGACTTCGTCATGCGACAGCGGCAGCACGAAGTTCTCCGAGAAAGCGTACATAAATGAGAACGTAACTAGATTATGTTTCCATTTCCGATGAACAGGGTCGAGGGCCATATAGCGCAGCATATCATTCATCCAACCCATGTTCCATTTAAAATTAAACCCTAAACCGCCTACATCGGTTGGCCAGGATACCATCGGCCAGGCTGTCGACTCTTCGGCAAGCATCATGGCTTCAGGGTAGTATTCGAAAACAGCTTGATTGAGCTTGCGCAGGAAGGCAACTCCTTCAATATTCTCATTGCCGCCGAAGCGGTTAGGCATCCATTGGCCTGACCGCCGGCCATAGTCCAGGTATAAGATGTTGGCTACAGCATCAACCCGGAGGCCGTCAATATGGTATACATCAAACCAGAAGATGGCGTTGGATATCAAGAAACTGTTTACTTCCGGCCGGCCTAAGTCAAAATTGGCCGTACCCCAATCGGGGTTTTCCCCTCGCTGATCGGCATATTCATAAAGCGGTGTACCGTCAAACTGCCTCAAGCCGTGGTCGTCCTTGCAGAAATGGCCGGGAGCCCAGTCGACGATTACTCCCAGTCCCCGCGAGTGGCAAGTATCGACAAAATACATGAAATCGGCGGGTGAGCCGTAGCGGCTGGTAACAGCAAAATAGCCTGTGGCCTGGTAGCCCCATGAACCGTCGAATGGATGCTCGACCGGCGGCATTATTTCAATATGGGTATAACCCATCTCAACAGCATAGTTAACAAGTTCATCGGCTAATTGCCGGTAGGTCATCGGGCTGCCGTCCTGGTTTCTTCGCCAAGACCCGAGGTGGACTTCGTAAATAAGCATGGGCTGTTCATAAACAGGCCGCTGCTTTTTGCGCAATTGCCAGGCAGAATCCTGCCATTCATAGTCATTAAGGCTTTCCACAACTGAAGCTGTTCCCGGTCTTAGCTCCGCCTTGAAAGCATAGGGGTCGGCCTTTAATATCCGACTGCCGTCGGCCGTAATTATTTCATATTTGTACAGTTCGCCCGGCCCTAATCCGGCAATAAACAGTGACCAAACGCCCGACTTGCGGACGCGCCGCATTACATGGGCCTCACCCTGCCAGTTATTAAAATTGCCGACAACGCGCACCTCGGCAGCGTTCGGCGCCCAGACGGCAAATCGCACACCGGGTTTGCCCCGGTACTTGGTCAGCTGAGCTCCTAGTAATTGATAACTGCGGAAGTTGCTCCCTTCATGAAACAGATATAAGTCATGTTCGCTTAGCGGCGATATGTTCATCTTCTCATCCCCCATAGGTCAGCGACTGATATTGACCGGCTGTATCTTCCAAATTTCGGCGGCGTATTGAGCAATTGTCCGGTCGCTGGAAAAAACGCCGGCGCCGGCAATATTGGCAGCGCTCATTCTAAGCCAAGCCAGCCGATTCCGGTAACACTCGTCAATTTTGGCTTGGGTATCGACATATGAGTCAAAATCTTTCAAAACAAAAAACTCATCATTATGGTAAAGCAATGATTCATAAAGCATTTGCAGCTCGGCCTTTTCATCGGAAAATTGACCGGCGCCAAGCTGGTCTAGAACCTTTTTAAGGCGCGGGTTTGAATTGTATTCATCCCAGGCGCTGTAGCCGCCGTTGCGGTAGTAATTTATCACCTGATCGGCTGTCAGGCCAAAGATAAAGATATTATCGTCACCGACGGCATCGCGGATCTCGACATTGGCTCCGTCTAAAGTTCCCACCGTTATGGCTCCGTTAAGCATGAATTTCATATTGCCGGTGCCAGAAGCCTCTTTGCTGGCCGTAGATATTTGTTCGCTGACATCAGCAGCCGGGAAAATCATCTCGCCCAGCGATACACTGTAGTTTTCGAGAAAAACCACCTTAAGCTTATCGTTAATGTCAGCATCATTATTGATTATGGCCGCCAGATTATTAATCAGTTTAATGGTTTGCTTGGCAGCGCTGTAGCTTGTGGCTGCTTTGCCGGCGAAAATAAAGGTACGGGGTACAATATCCAAGCCGGGATTGGCTTTGAGCTGGTTATAGGCATCGATAATCTGCAAAGCGTTGAGAATCTGACGCTTATAGGCGTGAATGCGTTTTATCTGAACATCAAAGATGGAATTAGGGTCAAGGGCGATCTGATATTTATCGGCTATCAACTTTATTAATTTTTGCTTGTTCTGCTGTTTGACCTGATGCAGCCGTTCGAGAAAAGCCTTATCATCCCGAAATTTCAGCAAGTCGCTAAACCGGTCGGCGTCGGTTATCCACTCGGGTCCGATGGCCTCGGTTATCAGATCTGCCAGCCCCGGGTTAGCCTTGAGCAGCCAGCGGCGGTGAGCAATGCCGTTGGTTTTATTGTTGAACTTTCCAGGGTAAATATCATTATAGTCTTTCATTATATGGTTTTTGAGAATATTGGTATGGATGGCGGCAACCCCATTGACGCTGTAGCTGCCGACAACTGCCAGCTTAGCCATATGAACCTGCCCATCGGCAATAATGGCCATGGCCGCAATCTTATCCCACTGACCGGGATACTTTTCCCATAAGCTGCGGCAAAAACGTTCATTAATCTCCTCGATAATCATAAAAATCCGGGGCAGCAGTGTTTTAAACATATCCACCGGCCACTTTTCCAATGCTTCCGGCATTATTGTATGGTTGGTGTACGAGATAGTTTTGGTGGTAATTTGCCAGGCCTCATCCCAGCCCAGCCCCTCATCATCCATCAGAATGCGCATGAGTTCCGGGATTGCCACAGCCGGATGGGTGTCGTTAATGTGAACCCCGACTTTATCGGCGAGCTCATGGATAGAGTGCTGTTTTTTCTTAAACCGCCTGATTATGCTCTGGAGGCCTGCCGAAACAAAGAAGTACTGCTGTTTTAATCTGAGCAGGCGGCCTTCGTAAAAGGTATCTTCAGGATAAAGAATGGTCGATATCCGCTCAACCGATTGCTTATACTCAACAGCCTTGAGATAATCGCCTTTGTTAAAGGACGACAAATCAAATTCCTGCTGCGCCGGTTCTGCGTTCCACAGTCTAAGTGTATTTACGGTATTGTTGCGATAACCGATGATTGGAATATCATAGGGAACGGCTAATACTTCCTCATAGTTTTCCAGCCGGAATCTATATGAACCGTTGTATTCCTCCCATACGACATTACCGCCGAACCTAACAGTAACAGCCTTATCGGTCTTGCGAAACTCCCAGATATAGCCGTCCTTCAGCCAATTATCAGGCAGCTCGACCTGATGCTTATTGACGATTTTTTGTTCAAACAGGCCGTATTGATAACGAATGCCGCAGCCATGTCCAGGCAGTCCCAGCGCCGCCAGTGAATCGAGGAAACAGGCTGCCAAGCGTCCGAGGCCGCCGTTGCCAAGACCGGCATCAGGCTCCTCTTTCTCCAAGTCTTCAAGGTCAATCCCAAGCTCAGCAAGCGCTTGCTGGCAGACTTCCTTGATTCCGGTATTGATAAGGTTCATACCCATCAGCTTGCCCAGCAAGAATTCCATCGAGAAATAATAAATCTGCCGAACACCGCTTTCGCTGTACTGGCGGTTTGTTTGAATCCAGTTCTGGCTGATGTAATCCCTAATCAAGCCGCCCAATGCGGTATGCTTATCATGAAGGCTGGCCTCACCTAAGCTTTTCCCATGCATTGTCTGCAATTTATGGATAAAGATCGCCTTAAATTTTTCCTTGGCGTCTTCCTTTCGCTTAGTAACATCGCTGCGTTTATCCATAGGCACCTCCGTGACCTTGATTATCTCTATCACTAAAAGTATATCTAGAGACTTTCGGTTTTAATGCTCTAGATTCCTGCTATATTTCGGTTTTAATGCTCTAGATTCCTGCTATATTTCGGTTTTAATGCTCTAGATTCCTGCTATATTATGGTTTATTAACAAATAATCAGCCGCCCTAAACTCCCAACTTGAAAATTGTGAGCTAAGAGCGGCTGTTCACTCTTAGATAACTGTTCCTTTGGCAATAACCAACGGGTAAGTACTTTCGCCTTTCAGCCATTTTCCGTCCGTTATGGCAACATCTTTGTCGCAAATAACATTCTCCAGCCTGGCGTTTGCGCCGACCTGGCATTTCTGCATAATGATGCTGTCTTTTATATACGCCCCGGGTCCGACTGTAACACCGCGGAACAAAATGCTGTTTTCTACGGCACCCTCGATTACACAGCCATTGGCAATCATAGCATTATTGATGCAGGCACTCTCTTTATACTTAACAGGAGCCTCATCTTTTACTTTAGTATAGACCGGTCCTGATTTAAAAAATAACTCCTGCCACTTCTCAGGTTTTAGAAGCTCCATGCTATGCCGATAGTAGCTGGGAACTGAATGAATTCTGGCCATAAAGCCCTTGTATTGATAACCGTAGATTGCCAGCTTGCCGATATTTTTTACCAGACCATCCATAAGCAGGTCGGTGCTGCCGCGCGCGGCACAGCCGGTAATTATATCAACCAGCAGGTCTTTAGACATGATACACATTTTCATAAATACTTTGTTGCTTGTAACCTTGACCGGGTTTACCGCCATGTCGACTACCCGGCCTTGATCATCGCAGTCGATTATTGTGGAATGCTTAAAGTCTTCCTGCCGGCTATCAAGTTCTTTATATAAAACAGTGATATCGGCCTGCTTTGTCTGATGGAATTGGAAGGCCTTTTTAAAATTGAGGTTACAGATAATACTGCTGCCCGTTATCAGCACATACTGCTGGCGGCTGCTCTTTATATAATCAAGATTGCTGAATAAATTATCAATATCACTCTGGGGCTTGCCTTGCTGGGATTCGGCCGGCGGCAGGATGAACAGGCCATCCCGTTTACGAGCTAAATCCCATTCCTTGCCCGAGCGCAAATGATCCATAAGGGCGCGGTACTTATTGGAAACGAGAATCCCAACATTGTGTATTCCCGAGTTAACCATGCTGGATAGCACAAAATCAATAATCCGATAACGCCCGGCAAAGGGAACGGCGGCCAGCGGGCGATGTTTAGTAACCTCGCGCAGCATTTCCTCATTTTCATGCAGATTAATTATACCCATGACGTTTTCCACGATTTATCCCCCTCATTAAAAATGGCAAAAAACTTAGCGCGCTAGCCGACATGCTCTTGGAGAATGACGCCGTCAGGCCCCCAGCACTCCCCTTGCCTGATAACAGCATGCTCAGGAACTACGGATATTGCCGGCGTCGAGCTTAAGCCTCGCCAACCTACCCGCACGCCCTCTTCGACTACACAGCGGCGTCCGAGAATTGCCCTGTCGATATAAGCCCCGGCAGAAATTTGTCCGTATGGCATTACGATAGAATTTACAATCTTGGCGCCGGCACCGATATAAACCCCGGGGAAGATTACCGATTGATCGACTTCGCCGAAAATTGTGCAGCCTTCACTGACCAGCGAGCGGCTAACCTTAGCCCCTGCAGCGATATAGTGCGGCGGACGGGTCGGATTAACTGAATAGATGCGCCAGTCGGGATTATAAATGTCAAGCTGAGGCCGGTCAGCCAGCAAATCCATGTTGGCTTCCCAGAAACTTTCGATTGTCCCAACATCCTTCCAATAGCCTTTAAAAGGATACGCAAACAGGCGATGGCCTTCGTTCAGCATCTTGGGAATGACATTCTTGCCAAAATCATGCCCCGAAGCAATATTCTTGCTATCTTCTTCGAGTTGCTTCCTTAAATATTTCCAATTAAAGATGTATATGCCCATTGAAGCCAGGTTACTTTTAGGGCGAGCCGGCTTTTCCTGAAATTCGGTTATCCGCCCCGACTCGCCGGCGCTCATTACTCCGAACCGACTGGCTTCGGCCCAGGGAACCTCCATTACCGAAATTGTCGCATCAGCTTTTTTTGCTTTATGAAAATCTAGCATTTTAGCGTAATCCATAGTATATATATGGTCGCCCGAAAGCACTAATACATAGCTTGGATTAAATTGTTCTATAAAGTGAGCATTTTGCCACATGGCGTCGGCGGTACCCCGATACCACTCAGCCCCGCCCTCTCGGGTGTAAGGCGGCAGTACAAAAACGCCGCCGTCTTTGTGGTCAAGATCCCAGGCACTGCCAAGCCCGATATAACTGTTTAACGCCAGCGGCTGATACTGAGTAAGCACGCCAACAATATCAATCTGCGAGTTTCGGCAGTTGCTTAAAGTAAAATCAATAATCCGGTATTTGCCCCCAAATGGTACAGCCGGTTTGGCAACCTTCTTGGTTAAAAGCCCTAATCTGCTTCCCTGCCCCCCGGCCAAAATCATTGCCACACATTCTTTCTTGCCCATAAAATCCTCCCTGATGGTTTTCCTCATTTTAAAAAAACACACCTTATATTGCTATGCACCAGCATTGATGTATAACACTTATATGAGCGATAAATAGAAATATTCTGGATGTAAAAATGTTTAAATATTGGAATAAATTGGGAGGTGCTATTCGAAATAACGTGGAAGAATGTATTACTCTTTAAGTGCAATAAAAAACAAGGGGGGTACATTAGCTATTTTATTTTGAGAGGAGCTGCAATTTTGAAAGCAACAAGCATTCGCACTATTAAGGCCCGTCAGGTCTACGATTCACGGGCAAACCCCACCATCGAAGTGGATGTCATTCTTGAGAATGGCACAGCCGGACGCGGAACTGTGCCCTCTGGAGCATCTACCGGTAAATACGAAGCACTGGAATTAAGGGATAATAATCCGTCGCGTCTGGGCGGCAAGAGTGTGTTTAAGGCTATCAGCAATGTAAATGAGATAATTGCGCCCCGCCTTATCGGACAGGACGCTCTTAATCAGGCTTGTATTGACAACTTGCTCAATGAAATTGACGGAACAACAAACAAGTCCTGCCTGGGAGCTAACGCTATGCTCGGCGTATCGATGGCGACGGCCTGGGCGGCTGCCAATGCTCTCAATATGCCGCTATACCGATATCTGGGCGGTTCGGATGCCCGGGTCATACCGGTTCCTATGATTCAGATTATCGGGGGTGGTATTCATGCCAATCAAACCATTGATATTCAGGACTTTATGATTATCCCGGTCGGCGCCCAAACCTTCGCTCAAGCCATCGAAATGACGGTTAACGTCTATAATGGCACCAAGAAGGTGTTTGCAAAATTAGGCAAACCTGTTTCAGTCGCCGATGAAGGCGGATTCTGGCCAACCTTTGCCTCCAACACCGAAGGTCTTGACTTGCTTGTAGCCGGAATCGAACAAGCAGGCTATACACCTGGCAAAGATATCGCTATCGCTCTGGACGTAGCCTCCAGTCATTTTTATGAAGACGGAAAGTATTGTTTTAAACTTGAGCAAAAGCAAATGGCTGCCGCTGAATTCGCAGGAATCTTGGAAAGCTGGACAACTAAATATCCCATTATCTCCATCGAAGATGGTATGGCCGAAGACGATTGGTCCGGGTGGGAAGTACTATCGCAAAGGCTGAAAAATAAAGTCCAACTAGTTGGCGATGATCTGTTTGTCACCAATGTCAGCCGTATCAAAAAAGGCCTGGCGCGCGGCATCGGCAACTCGGTGCTTATCAAGCTAAACCAAATCGGCACTATTACTGAAACCATGGAAGCCATCACCGTCACAAAAAGTGCCGGTTATCTCCCGGTTATTTCGGCGCGCTCCGGCGAGACTGAAGATTTTACAATTGTGCACTTGGCTATTGCTACTAACGCCGGCCAGCTCAAAGTCGGTTCGATTGCCCGCACTGAGCGTACGGTAAAATGGAACGAAGGCCTTCGGATTGAAGAAGCGCTTGGTACTGCGGCCATCTATCCCGGACGAGAGCTATTCCGCCGCATTATTCCAGCAGGCGTTTAAGTGTGGAATTGAACAACCCCGCCTTCGGGGCGGGGTTGTAATTATTCTACCTTCCATTCTTTAATTTTCGCTATGTAAGTCCCAGCCAGATCCATTACATTAGTTGCATTGGCTGCGGCATCTTCAGGCGTTAAAGTTATTACATTCTGGTCATCATAATAAATGGTACAGTTGATGCCGTCGCTATCGGTAATAAACTTATCTGCTGAATAATCTGGCAGTTGCCTCAGCTTCGATAACCTTCCGGCTGCAAAGTATGCTCGGCAATGCGGCTTATAGTCGCTGAAGGTCGCTGTTAGCGGCGGCAGTTTCCATTCACCTTCAACAATCTGAGCGCCCTTGTCATCATCTAAAATGACCACATGCGGCTTAATCTGGGCCTCGTCCATGTACTTCTGGACCGCGGCTACCCGTGCTCGTCCTTCAGGGTGACCCGAGAATAAAGTAGTTTGATAGTTCTGGTTTAATTCTGATAGTTTCTTAAGGCCCATCATCATACTATAAGGGTTATAGCCGGCATTGTAAGCGTAGACAAAGCCTAGCTTATCAGCTTCACGCTCGTCGTCCCGGCTGTAGCCGGCCATTATCGCGTTAAAAGCTAAGTTTTGCAGCGCAACCCCTTTGTCACCAAACAGTACGCCAAATAATATCCCCATTCCCATACTTTTTTCAATTTGCTTGACGGTATGCTTCTCAACAACATGCCCAACTTCGTGACCGATAACGCCGGCGAGCTCATCATCGGACGGCATCAAATCAATCAAGCCTTTAAAAACATAGATATAGCCGCCGGGCGCGGCCAGCGCGTTAATCTCTTTCGAATTTAATACTTTGAAACTATATTGTATATCCTTACGGTCACTTACAGCGACTAGGCTCTGGCCAATCCTGTCGACTCTTTCCTGCAAAGCGGGGTCTTCGACCAGTCCATACTTTTTCTCAAGCTGTTTGGCAACGTCGCGGCCGATTGATATTTCCTGCTTCTGACTGATAATTCCGGCCTCAGCTTTAGGCAAACCGACCAGATTGATTACAAAGGTAAAACAGACTAATAATATTACTATTCGATGCACAAACTGCGGCACTAGTTTATCACTTCCTCCTTTGTCAATATATTCTTATTTCTACCTATAACCACTAGAATCCTTTGGTAAATTCTGTGGACTAAGCAGTACAAACCATTTAATCAGCTAGGCAGAAAGGCGAAAATTTATCTAAAAAAAATCAAAAAATTCACGTTGACTAATAAAGAAATAGTTGCCAATTATGCAGGTATTATTGCATAATTGTAGTATAATATATTAGCTATTTTTTCATAAAAGGTACATTAATTACAGAAAGGCAGGTGGCTCATATCGAACTAACACCACGGCAAAGTATTATTTTGGATATCGTTAAGACCAATGGCCCAATAACCGGAAATCAAATTGCTGAGAAAGTAAACTTGAGCCGGGCGGCACTGCGGCCCGATCTGGCAATTCTGACCCGTTCCGGGCTTCTAGGTGCTCGCCCTCGAGTGGGCTACTACTATACTGGCAAGGATCCCTCCGACCTAATTGCTTCTGTCCTTGGCCAATTCCGAGTAGCCGATATCCACTCAATTCCAATTGTAGTTCGGGAAAGCTGCTCAGTTTATGATGCTATCGTTACTATGTTTATTGAAGACGTTGGTACGGTATTCGTAGTTTCTGAAGGCAGTTATCTCGAAGGTGTCATATCCCGTAAAGATCTCCTGAAATCAACAATGGGCGGGAAAAACATCAATGATATGCCGGTTAAAATCGTTATGACCAGAATGCCTAATATCATCGTAACTTCGCCGCATGAATCAGTCTTGCGGGCAGCGCAAAAGCTGATTAGTCACCAAGTTGACTCGCTGCCTGTTGTTGATGCCGAGCAAGTTAACGGTCAAGAAAAGTTTAAAGTAGTCGGACGCTTCACTAAAACCAATATAACTCGCCTATTCGTACAACTTGTCGAGAACAAAAGTTAGGGCTTAATCTCTAGTTAATCAGCTACTAAAAGGAGGAGTCGCGATTAATCTCAAATTAAGCAGCCGTGCACCTATCGTTTACATATTGTCAGACTCCATTGGCGAGACGGGAGAGGTAGTGGTTAAGGCAGCGGCCAGTCAATTCGACGCTGGCCATATTGATATCCGCCGAGTACCTTACTTACTTTCCAACCGGCAGGTCGAAGAAGCTTTGCTGGAGGCCGCCGAGGCTAATGCCGCAGTCGTTTATACTTTAGTTCGCCCCAACCTGAAAACTTTTCTGGAAGACAAAGCTAATGAACTGGGCCTGACAGCAGTTGATGTTATGGGGCCAATTGTTGATGCCATTAATAAAATGACACACACAACCCCCAAAAATCAACCTGGCCTAATTCGTAAAATTGACGAAGAATATTTCAACAAAGTTGAAGCCCTTGAGTTTGCTGTCAAGTTTGACGACGGCAAAGAACCGCGCGGTCTGCTCAGGGCCGACCTAGTTATCACCGGGGTATCGCGCGCATCTAAGACCCCGCTATGTATTTACCTCGCCCACAAGGGAATTAAGGCGGCCAATATGCCGCTTGTGCCTGAGGTAACACCGCCGAAGGAGTTATTTCAGGTCGCGCCCAGTAAAGTAATTGGCCTGTCAATAAAACCATCACTGCTATTTGAAATCCGGAAAGAGCGGTTGAAGGCCATGGGTTTGTCTCAAACCGCCGACTACGCCAATTACGAGCGCATTCTGGAAGAACTTGAATATGCCGATAGGATTATGCGTAAAATAGGCTGTCCGGTAATTGATGTTACCAACAAGGCTACCGAAGAAACAGCCGCCAAGGTCCTCGAAATTTACCGTAAAGGAAAAGGAGAAGATCACTAGTGTCCATTAAATATGTATATTTGTTTCATGAAGGCAGCGCTGAAATGCGCTCGCTATTGGGAGGAAAAGGAGCAAATTTAGCCGAGATGACCAATCTTGGTCTGCCCGTTCCGCCGGGAATGACAATCACAACTGAGGCTTGCCGCCAGTATTACAAAGCTGATCAGAAATTACCAGAGGGTTTGGAGGACGAAGTGCGGCGCAACCTTCTGCAGCTTGAACAGCAGACCGGGAAAAAATTCGGCGATATCGCTAATCCCTTATTAGTTTCAGTGCGCTCGGGCGCGGTATTCTCAATGCCTGGTATGATGGACACAATCTTGAATCTGGGCCTCAATGAACAAACAGTGCAAGGACTTGCCAAAAATACCGATAACCTGCGCTTTGCCTACGATGCTTATCGCCGCTTTATTCAAATGTTCTCAGATGTCGTACTCGGTATCGAAAAACACGACTTCGAATTTATCCTAAGCCGTCAAAAAGACCGCCAGGGTGTAACTTACGATCAAGAACTCAGTCCGGAATCACTCCGTGATATTATCGATGCTTATAAAGAACTTGTTCAGCAAAAATCCGGCCGAGCCTTCCCGGAAGACCCGATGGAACAGCTGTTTATGGCTGTTGAGGCCGTATTCCGTTCCTGGAATAATGACCGGGCTATTATCTACCGCAACCTTAATAAAATCGATCATGAGCTAGGTACCGCTGTTAACGTTCAGTCAATGGTATTCGGCAATATGGGTAATGACTGCGGTACCGGCGTTGCCTTTACCAGAAATCCTTCGACCGGTGAAAACCTGCTGTACGGGGAATATTTGACCAATGCTCAAGGTGAGGACGTTGTAGCCGGTATCCGGACTCCGCAGCCTATTTCAAAATTAAAGGATGAAATGCCCGAAATTTTTGCCCAATTTGCGCAGATAGCTAATACGCTGGAAAAACACTATCGTAATATGCAGGATATCGAGTTTACTATCGAAAAGGGCAAGCTCTTTATGCTGCAGACCAGAAACGGCAAACGTACCGCCCAAGCTGCCGTTAAAATCGCTCATGATTTAGTATCCGAAGGTCTGATTAGCAAAAAGGATGCTATCCTGCTTGTTGAACCAGGCCAACTCGATCAGCTGCTTCACCGCCAAATCGACAGCAGCGTTAAACTTAATGTCGTAGCAACGGGACTGCCAGCTTCCCCCGGCGCAGCTTCGGGTACCGTCGTTTTTGATGCTGACGAAGCCGAACATCTGGGCAAAACCGGCAAAAAGGTTCTGCTTGTCAGAACCGAAACCACTCCTGACGATATCCACGGCATAATTACCGCGCAAGGTGTTTTAACCAGTCGCGGCGGTATGACCAGCCACGCCGCTGTTGTTGCCCGCGGCATGGGTAAACCCTGCGTATGCGGCTGCGAAGCTTTGAAAATTGACTATAATCATCGCCAGCTTAGCATCGGCGATCTAGTAATAAAGGAAGGCGAAGCCCTTTCGATTGACGGCTCAACCGGACGCGTAATCCTCGGTGATGTACCCATGAAGGATCCTGAACTTTCTCCGGAATACCTGGAGCTGTTAACATGGGCCGACGAGCTAAAACGTCTTGAGGTCAGAGCTAACGCTGATACTCCGGAAGATGCCCGGAAGGCTCGGGAGTTTGGCGCAAAAGGTATTGGCTTAACCCGTACAGAGCATATGTTTATGCAACCGGCACGCCTGCCTTATGTTCAGAAAATGATCCTGGCTGAGACATTAGAAGAACGCCAAGAAGCGCTCTCAAGCTTGCTGCCGATGCAGGAAGGTGACTTCTACGGAATTCTTAAAGCCATGGAAGGTTACCCTGTCTGCATTCGCTTACTTGATCCGCCGCTGCATGAGTTCTTACCAAGCATGGAAGAACTGCTTGTTGAAACGACCCGCCTCCGCACTTCGGGCGAAAACCCGGCGTTGCTGGCCGAACATGAGGCAATGCTTAAAAAAGTTAGACAGTTGCATGAATTTAACCCCATGCTGGGTCATCGCGGCTGCCGCTTAGGCATCAGCTTCCCGGAAGTTTATGAAATGCAAATGCGGGCAATCTTCAATGCCGCCGCCCGCCTGACTAAAGAGGGCTACAAAGTATTGCCTGAAGTCGAAATTCCGCTTACCCTCAGTAAGGATGAAATGGCTTTCTTTAAAGAAAGAATTGATCGTATCGCCGCTGAAGTTATAGCTGAACAAAAAGTCAGCTTCCACTATACTAGCGGCACCATGATTGAACTCCCCCGCGCCGCTCTGCTTGCTGACGAATTGGCCGAATCAGCTGAGTTCTTTAGCTTCGGTACTAACGACCTGACCCAGACCTGTCTCGGTTTCAGCCGCGACGATGCCGAAGGTAAGTTCCTGCCTGAATATCTCCGTATGAAGATCCTGAAAGACAATCCATTTGCCGTGCTTGATCGCAAAGGCGTCGGCAAACTAATGCAGTTGGCAGTTGAAGGCGGCCGTAAAACACGCCCCGATCTGCTAATCGGCATTTGCGGCGAGCATGGCGGTGAACCTAGCTCAGTCGAGTTCTGCCATCAAATTGGCCTTGATTTTGTCAGTTGCTCACCTTACCGTGTACCAATCGCCCGCTTAGCAGCTGCCCAGGCAGCAGTCAGCCAAGGTGAAAATTTCGGCACAAGATAACTATAAACCTAATGATTAGGAAACCCAGAAGACGTTAATCGCCTTCTGGGTTTCTTTTTACAGCCCATGCCCACAGTTTTAACAATAATGCTGTATAGCGGCCGGTACCTAGTATCGCAAAAAGATCGTCGCCCTGTTTATTGTTGACAGCGCGTTGAAAACGGTCTAGCTCATCATGGATTGCCTTGTATAGTTCAGACCGCATTTCGGCCTTATGAGCGGTAATAACCTGTGCCAAATAAGCTGCACAATGTCTCAATGCCAGGATATTTTCGGCTCTGTCTGCCAGGCGCAGAAAACAGGACTGCGCATTTAATACCTGGGTTACAGCCGATATCAGGGCCTGCTCATTTTCTTTATCGGTTTCTACTTCAGCAGCACAGCGGTAATCATCTTGAGCAAGTCCAGCTATGAGCAAGCCACGGTAATACTTGCTGCGCGGTTCTAAAAGTAAGGGATACTGCTCAGCCAAAGCTGCGCCCAATTCAAGCAGTGCGGCGGTACAGCCGGCTTTAAGCTCCAGCTCTAATTCCATGATCTGTTCACGGTTATCGCCCGCAATAATTTCACCGCGGTCAGCAGCTGCCTCGACAATGCTGCCATCAGGTGTCTTCAGCATAGCAGTTCGCCGCTCAAATCTGGTGATAAACAGCAGCATCAACTTGTCCTGCCCAACTAAAGTCTGGATTCTTTCTCCTACCGTTGTGTTTAAAAATGGCTTTATACTAGGCATACAGTCCTTAACCGGAACATTCCATTCCTGCCGCATATGGAGTCCGCCTGCTGATTTGCCCCCGCCCTTTACTGTGGCAACCCACTGCCCGCCTTCACGGCGAATACGATAGGCTAAACCGGCGTGACGAAGCGCTCGCTGCGGGGTATCGTAGTAACACGCTTCCAATGTTTCATAGCCGAGCGAGTTAGGCTGGATATATTCAGCTATTCGCGAAGACTCCAGTATATCGCACCATATCTTACGATCTGTTATTTGCAGTTTTAGTTCAGTTTCAGTATTTTTACCCATTTTCACCCCAGTTAGCAAATACCAATGCTACTCCTTACGGTTTAATTCAAGATCGATGTTTTCACGGGCTGATTCACCAATGACGGCGATCTTGCCTTCAGTTATCTTCTTAAACTCCTTATAACTTAGCGTATATAGCGCATCAACAAACCCGACCGCAAAACTGGCCGGTCCTTTTGCTTTGGCTGCTGCCTTCTCTGCTGCCGCTCCGTAAAAAGCCAAGGCAGCCAGCACACCGAGTTTATTATCATCGGCAACCGCCATAAAGGCCCCGGTCAGGGACGTCAGCGCACAACCTGCGCCAGTGACATACTGCAGCAGAATATGCCCGGTCTCATTGGTAAATACTGCTCCGCCGTCTGTTATATAATCGGTTGGCCCAGTTGCGGCTATCACCGCGCCGGTATCCTTTGCCAATCTCCTGAGCATAACTACATCAGCGTCCACTGAGCAATTATCTACGCCTTTAACCTTGTCGGATGCACCAGCCAGAAAACCGATTTCGCCATAATTGCCCCTAAGCAAACTTACATCTATATCGGTTAATATTTGCGCGGCAGTTGCATTGCGAAACGGTGTCGCACCCGCTCCGACGGGGTCAAAAATAACAGGTTTGCCAAACCGGTTGGCCTCGGCCCCGATTTTTAAACAGTATTTTACTTGGCGCGAATGCAGTGTGCCAATATTTAAGACTACAGCGTCGGCTGCCCGGGCTAAAGCCTCTGACTCGTCAATGCCTTCCGACATTATTGGCGAAGCCCCTGCTGCTAGCAGGACATTAGCCGTAAAATTTGTTACAACATTATTGGTTATATT
>JAAYSF010000008.1 GCA_012523975.1 Veillonellaceae bacterium | reverse complement strand
ATAAAGTTATATTATTGGAGCCTTGATGGCTCTTAAAATCAATAAAGAAATTATTAGTTGTGCTTCGAAAAGCACCGCACATCTGGCATATTGTTTAACCTTACATTGTTCAGTTTTCAAGGAACATCATTGTCGTGCGGGCTGTTTGCACCTGACGACCTTCATTAGGTTACCACAACCATTTTGTTGTGTCAATACCTTTTTTGCAGCCACTTTTGGCGGCGGCAATATATATATATATATATATATATGTCGATATAATTTAGAAATTCTGTCAACATATATATTATTTGTCAGTTGTTACCGCTTGTTGCGGCGACTTTGTATATATTAGCACAAGTTTTCTCATTATGTCAATAACATCTTAATATTGTTTTACCTTCCATATTTTATACTGTTAGTCAGTAATTATACAAAGAAGCCAAAATATTTTATTATATTACGACGTTATGCCTTTCAGTTAAAGGCAGGACTTAGATTTCAAATGTTTAACTACTATATAGCTCATGAGTTTCGCTGCGCTTATGTTATCGAATTTATGGATATAATTCCGTTAGATGCACTAATACATAGGAGGCTTATTATGAAAACATATAAAATTGCTTTACTCCCCGGTGACGGTGTCGGCAAAGAAGTTATTCCAGAGGGAATGAAAGTTCTTCACCAAGCCAGCCAACTCGATGGAACCTTCAAACTCGAAACGACCACTTATCCTTGGGGCTCGGATTATTATTTTGAACATAACCAGATGATGCCCGGAAATGCACTTGATATCCTGCGCCAGTTTGATGCTATATATTTAGGCGCCATCGGCCATCCCGATATCGCCGACCATATTGGCGTAGGACAAGTAGTTTTTAAAATCAGGCAGGGCTTCAACCAATATATCAATCTCCGCCCCATAAAGCTTCTCCCTGGCGTAGACTGTCCTCTTAAGAATAAAGGACCGCAGGATATTGATATGGTTTTTGTCCGCGAAAATACCGAAGGTGAATATGGTGACATTGGCGGCACCTTTATGCCTGATACAACAGAAGAAACGGTAATGCAGACAAATATCTTCACCCGCAAGGGCACTGAGCGAGCCATGCGTTATGCCTTCGAGTTGGCGAGGAAACGCCGCGGCCAGTTAGCCAGCATTACCAAGTCAAATGCCTTAAAGCATTCAATGGTTTTTTGGGATAAAATCTTTGCCGAAATGGCGCAGAAATACGAGGATGTCCAGACTCGCAAAGTGCTTGTTGACGCTATGGCAATGTTCATGGTAACAAACCCTGAGCGTTTCGATGTTGTTGTTGCCTCTAATCTCTTTGGCGACATCTTAACCGATCTTGGCGCAGGACTGCAAGGCGGTCTTGGCTTTGTTCCTGGGGCCAACATCAACCCGGAAAAAGACTATCCATCAATGTTTGAGCCCATCCACGGCTCGGCTCCTGATATTGCCGGCAAGGGTATCGCCAATCCTATCGCTACTATCTGGGCTGGACAGATGATGCTTGAGCATCTCGGCGAGCAAAACGCCGCCGACCGTATTATGAAGGCCATTTCTGAAGTCTGCGCTGAAGGCAAAATAAAAACCCGCGACATGGGCGGGCAAAATAGCACTAGCGAAATGGGCGATGCTGTAGCAGCCAAGCTTTAATTATAATTTAATTTTTACAACTACCTTTCTGACTTTACCGGGCGCCTTTACAGCACACCCCGGCCGGTGAACGTCAGACGGCAGCAATATTGCATAAACACCTGGATTTAGCAAAATATCGGCTTCATCAACGGCATTCTTGTAAAAAACAAGATCGCGGGCTTCATCATAGTCTTCCAGAAGCTCATTTTGTTCCGACAGAAAGCTGCAGCCGATATATTCCTCACCAGCAGCAAGGTATTGGATATCAAGATATTTACGGTGAGCTTCGGGACGTCTCTGATTTTTCGGCTCGGTATCATAATCGGCAACAGTGGCATAAATATTGTCACCATCGATTTCATACCGCCCTTCAGCCATTTTAGTAAAATCGCTGTTTTTAATGAATTCCAGTCCTTTTTGCAGTCTTGCTGAAAATTGCTGTTTCTCATCATCAATGTTTCTAATACATCCGTATATCACTCTAATTCCACCTATCTAGCAGGCTTCGGCCTGCTTTTTAGTTTCCTGATTCTTTTAGTTTTTCTTATAATACTGCAAAAAATCCTGCCCGCATCGTAATTTAACGACAGAAGGATAGACTGATTACTAACTCCGTTAAACAACAGCAGTCTGATCTCTGCTTATTCGCAACTTAGCTTTTCGGCTATACAACCTTAATGCAATGATAAACAGCACCAATCCGGCTGCTAATAAAGTAAAGACATCGCCATAGAACATTGGCGCATAGCCAGCCAGCATTATGTCACGGACATTACCGGCCATATAGGTGATGGGGAACACTGAAGCCAATGCTGTACTCAAGCTGTCCATAGCATGCAACGGCCAGGTATAACCCGAATAGATAAAGGCCGGCACAGTATAGGAAAGTGACAGTTGAGTAAAGCCAACTTCATCTTTGCAGATAAGGGCCATTAAACTGCCCATGACAGCAACAGTTGCCGCGAATACCGCTCCGATAAGGACAAGGCTTATAAAACTCCCACGGCAGGGAATGCCGAATCCTTGAACGGCAATCAACAGCGCCATTACATAGGACAAGATTCCGCCCAGCCAGTAAGGAATAAGTTTCCCCAGTAACATCACAACCGGTTTTGTGTCGCGGAATTCTTCGAAGTTCTCATTAGTCATGCTAGATCCCACTGACAGCAGTATGCCCTGCTGCAGCGCTGCCATAGCTACTCCCAGTACAAAAAACTCCAGATAGCTTAGGATAGGATTGTTGAGCACTCTTAGCCGAAAGTCGATTGGCGCGGCTCGGTTGAGCGATTGATCGGGCAGCTGGCCGATTGTTTCAACCAAGCTTTTGCCGACACTCGCGGAGAATTCCATCATTATCTCTTGCGCCGAACTCATTATTGTATTGGCAATAATAATATTGGCCCCATTCGCTTCTAATAGTATCCGCGAAGCTCGGCCAAGCTTTATGTCACGCGCAAAATCAGGAGGGATGGCTAGCGCTGCAAAGGCTGTTTTGTTTTGCAGATAGCTTTCCATTTCCTCCTGGCTTGTCACATAAGCCACAACTTCGTAGCGATCAGAATCCTCGTAAGCCTGGATTAGCGATCGGCTAAGTTGGGTCTGATCCTGATCATAGACTACCATAGGCACATAGTTAACTACACCAGTCATATATAAAAGACCAAACAGCACAACGTAAACTACCGATGCGCCAAAAAGGTAACACGCCCGCTTAGAATCTTTAAGAAACAATTGGCGCAGTTCCCGCTTAAATACCTGCAAAAACTTCATAATACACCTCCCCACCGTTGCTAAACCATTTAAGCTTGTTCATATCTGCTGCGCCGCTTGGCGAATATTAGGGTGGAAACAGCCAGCAGTACTACGCTAAATACGCTTAGGATAGCAATATCACGGAATAGAAAGGGCGCATAGCCGCTTAGCATTAAATCGCGCACATTATCCGCCATATATGTCAGCGGCAAAATTTTAGAAAAAGCCAGGCTGAATTCATTCATCGCCAAATGTGGCCAGATATAGCCGCTGAACAGCAGGGCCGGCATGATATATATCATCGGTAATTGAACAGCATATACCTCATTAGGCGCAGCTGCCGAGAAAAGACCGCCCACCGCAACAACAGCCAAAACAAAAGCCGCCCCGCTCAGCATCAGGCTAATAATACTGCCCTTAAACGGAAGGTTGAAAATGTGTACAACAATCAGCATATAAATCACAAAAGCAGCAACCCCCACAGCCCAGTAGGGAAACAGCTTACCTAAAACTAGCCGGATTGAAGATACACCATGCCAATCATTTAGGCGTTTATATTCGCGGTTAAGCGCCGTGCAGATAGCCAGCATTATTCCCAGCTGCAAGCCGTAAGCTCCAATTCCTGCTAAAATAAAATGGCTATAAGCAAAAGTCGGGTTATTTAAGATACGAACCCCAAATTGAATAGGAACTGTCTTATTTAGAGCCTCATTCGGCATTTGTCCGATCGCCTCAATAAGATTCATACCTACTCCTGCCGAAAATGTCTGGACAATCTCCTGGGCTGAACTTATTACCGAGTTGGCGAACAGCAGGTTAGTCCCATCAACAACTACCAGAACCTCAGTACCCGCGCCCCGTTTAATATCGCGCGTAAATTTAGCCGGTATAACGACCGCTACCTCGGCCCGCCCTTCGCGTAAATATTCTTCAACTTCCTCCTGAGATTGGACATATGCGACAATATTATAGCGTTCAGAGTCGCCAAAAGCTTGACTAAGACTGCGGCTTAACGGAGTCTGATCCTGATCATACACAACAGTCGGCATATACTTTACGGCATTTTCTTTATATACTAGACCGAACAGCACAGAGTAAATTATCGGAATTCCGATTAACAGCATCGCTATCTTGCGTTCTTTAATGAACATCCGCTGCAGCTCTTTTTTTGCCACCTGCCAAAAAGTCATGCTATCAGCCACCACCCACCAAACGGAACCGCATTCCCGGCCGCACTTGGTCAGAATTAACCTGAATTTTAATATTAAAGGTAATAATATCGGTCTCGCCCCGCTCATTAGTAGCGCGGTAAGTGGCAAATTCCGGTTTCTTACTAATATCAACGATAGTCCCGGTCAGCTGTAGGCCCGGATCTTTGCCTTCCAAACTAACGATATTATTAATTTGGTATTTGCTCAATTCCGTTTCTTTAACTTTGATATTAATCCAGTTGTCATTCGGGTCTTGAATTGCGACAATCGGCGTTCCGGTTGATACCATTGCCCCTGCTTCGATATATTTTTCAGTGATAATACCAGCAAATGGAGCCCGCAGCTCAGTCTCATCTAAATATACCTGGATTTCCTGTAATTGAGCCTCAGCTTGGGCAATTTTATTTTGCACAGCGGTCTCGTTATCTTGATTAGCTTGAGTCTGTAATAACCCAGCCTGCGCTGATGCCAGCGATGACTGGGCTTGCATATAGGTCGCTTTTGCAACATCATATTTAAGACGGGAATTATCAAATGCCTGCTGCGACACTGCTCCAGTAGCAGCTAATTCTTTAAACCGGCTGTAGTCCTTTTCGGCCAGAGCCAAGTCAGCCCGGGCCTTAGTCAGCTGCGCCTCAGCCGCCGCTAACGTCGCCTTACTTGTTTGATCATGCAGCGAAGTTACCGTGCCCGCCTGCCGAAGCTGGGCCTTTAGGGCTTCTACTCCGGCTTTAGCCTGTTCGGCCTTAGCAATCAGATCCCGAGCATCAATCCGGGCTAGCAGCTGACCTTGCTCAACTTTATCGCCTTCTTTAACAAGCAGTTCAATTACCCGTCCGGGAACTTTAGTATTGATATCTACCTCTTTAGCCTCTGCCCGCCCCCAGACATCAGCCGGTGCGCTGGCCTGCTTACTGCAGCCGCTTAAAGTCCCCGCCATCGTAATCAATAGCAAGCCGGTAATACCCCATTTTAGAAAGGCTTGGTTCCTTAATGCGGACAACATTATATCCCCTCCACGTAATCTCTTTAAATTGCGTATGCTATAGCGCCTTTAAACATTGTACATTACTTGACTTTGATATATGTTTAAAAAAACCTGCCGAGCTGCTAGGTTATCCCATCAGCTCGGCAGGTTTTTTTAAACTATTCTTCAATTATAGCCGGCGGAGCCAGCAAAAATTGCACTTTCGGATTATTATCCATTGACCACTGGAGTGACCATTCATTCGGGAAGAGGGCAACCAGCCGTCCTTTTGCATCGCGGACAATCATCGCCCGGTCCATACCCTTCATGGTTTTTACATTCAGATTTTCACCGTCCAGCCAGCGTGCTACTTCGTAGCCGAGGAAGTTCATGAGGAGGTCGGCACCGTACTCACCTTTCAGACGATATTCCAATACATCAAACTGGAGCTGACCAACCGCGCCGATAATGAATGATTCCATCCCGGCATCTTCCTGACGGAATACCTGAATTGCACCTTCTTGGGCCAACTGGTTAATCCCTTTCAGAAATTGTTTGCGTTTCATAGTATCCTTGGCCTGAACCCGGGCAAACCGTTCAGGCGGGAATACCGGAAATTCCTCGAATGTAAACTTTTCCCCATCACCGGTAAGCGTATCGCCAATGCCAAGAGCACCGGGATCAAACAGGCCGACGATATCACCGGGATAAGCATCGTCAATTATCGCCCGATCCTGTGCCAAGAACTGCTGAGGCTGACTAAGTTTGAGCTTTTTGCCGGTGTTAACATGATTTACCGTCATACCGCGCTCAAACTTACCCGAACAAATGCGAATGAAAGCCAGCCTGTCACGGTGAGCCGGATTCATATTTGCCTGGATTTTAAAAACAAAGGCTGAAAATTGCTCGTTCTCAGGCTCAATCTTGCCTTCCGAAGTTGGCCGAGATGCCGGCGCGGGAGCAAGCCGCAAAAACTCTTCTAAGAAAGGCTGCACGCCAAAGTTGGTCATGGCACTGCCAAAGAATATTGGCGTAAGTTCGCCTTTGAGCACCTGTTCAAGGTCAAACTCGTCGCCGGCCATGTCCAGTAGCTCAATATCATCACAGAGCGCCTTATGAACATCTGCTCCGATTATCTCGGTAAAGGCAGGATCATCAACACTGCCTTTGGTCGAAGGCATGACCCACTGGCCATGAGAACCGCTGCTCTCGAACAGCTCGATTTGGGATAAGTGACGGTTGTAAACACCTTTATAGTCACCATCAATCCCAATTGGCCAATTCATGGGATAGCTTTTAATGTCGAGAACTTTTTCGATTTCTTCCATAAGTTCAAACGGATTTTTACCATGACGGTCAAGTTTATTGATAAAAGTGAAGATTGGAATACCGCGCTGTTTGCAGACCTTAAATAACTTTTTAGTCTGAGTCTCTACGCCTTTAGCTACGTCAATAAGCATGACAGCACTGTCGACAGCCATAAGGGTCCTATAGGTGTCTTCACTAAAGTCTTCGTGACCAGGGGTATCCAGGATGTTGATACGGTAGCCCTCGTAATCAAATTGCAGCACACTGGATGTTACTGAAATACCACGCTGCTTTTCAATCTCCATCCAGTCAGACACCGCATGACGCTGAGCCTTCCGGGCCTTAACTGAGCCCGCGAGGTGAATCGCGCCTCCGTATAGCAGCAATTTCTCGGTGAGCGTTGTTTTACCGGCGTCAGGGTGAGATATTATCGCAAAAGTTCGGCGCCGCTTAATCTCCGAACTCAATTCAGCTTTACTTACCATACTAAACCTCCGCTAAAAAATCTATGCCAAAGCCAGACAGTCGGCTTCGCTTTTTGAAAAGTTGCAGACTAATATAGTTTACCACATCGCGGCTGTAAAAAAAACAAAAAAGCCAGCTCTGTTATTTAGCTGGCAGTTTGTCTCCACCCTTGCAGCTTACGATTGTTTGATCAGAGTATTATTAAGATGCGCGGCTAAACCGTCAAGATCAGGAAATAAGGAAAAATGGCTAATCCCATTCTGCTTAATATAGCGCAGCGCATCTTGGCGAACATCAGCAGTAAGCATTACTGCTTCAAGCCGACCATCTTGAACAAGCCTTCCCCCAAATTCCTTGTCAAGCGGCTCAAGATAATTTCCCTGTACAGTAAATACGCCAAGTTGGGAGCAAATACGCTGCGTATTTTTAATTGGGTAAATAGCAATCGAAGGCACGGCGTCGCCTGATGAATAGGCATCCGGATAAGCAATCGTAGATAGTGCTGGTGAGATTATCGTCTTTTCGCCGACAGCAAGATAGTTTAATTCAAGCGGGTCAAGCATCCACACCGCTGCTCCCTCGCCTGTCCAGTTAGCCAAGGCGAAATATAACGCTGTTCCAAAGCTCTCCGACCAATCCAGCAGCCTTGTCCTGCCGCCATGATGCTGTAGCGAATACACCAGTTCCCAACCCTCGGCATTATCATGCAGCAAATAACCCAAACTCTTATAATAATGATAATACTTGCTTTCCAATGCCAGGTAGTCGGACATTGACGACAAATTTGTCCGAAACAGCCCGGATTTTAGTAAATGCTTGGAACTGCTATGACCACGAAACCAAACAATGCCAGAAGATTTGGCCATGAAATCGTCAACCTTATTTAAAATATCAACCCAGGCGCGAGAATAGATATTGCTCACCTCTGACTAAATTGATATTGCTTAAAGCCCGCCTCGTCCGTTTAGTATCCTCCGGGCGGCGCTCACCACTATTTCAGGTCTCATGCTTCTCATGCAGCGCATATCTTTTTGGGAACAGACTGTTTTATGGCAGGGCATGCATCCTGCTTTACTGCGGAAAACAACATGGCCGCGCGGCAGCGGACCAAATCTGGCCGGATCGGTTGGCCCAAAAACACTGACAGTCGGTACACCAAGGGCGACAGCCATATGGAGTGGTCCAGTATCACCGACGATCAAAAGGTTTGCCCGCCCTAATAAGGCTGCCATCTCTAGAAGACTTGTTTTGCCAACTGCGTCAATAATCGACGCTTTGGTGCAGGCTAAAACTTTATCGGCTAATGTTCTGTCGCCTGGCCCGCCGCACAAAATCAACTTTGCATCGACCGCCAGTGAATCAGCCGTACTTGCAAAAAACTCAGCCGGCCAATTTTTAGACAGCCAAGTAGTTGCCGGATTGATTATAACAAGCTTGTCCTCTGGGGTAATATTGTGTTCGTTCAAAAACTTGGCGGCAAAGTTCTTTGCCGCATCGGTCAGGCATAAGGTCATATCATATTGCTTAGTATTTATGCCGAAGGGACGCAAAATACTTAGATAACGCTGAATTACATGAACGTCCTGCGGCAAAGCAGGAACCTGCTCGGTCATAAACAGTCCGTTAGGCTCTTTATTACCGCTTAGCCCAATCCGCCGCGGAGCGCCTGTCGCTTTGGTAACCAAACCGCTTAAAAACAGTCCATGAATATCAAGGGCAACATCAAACTCCCGCTCGGCCATGTCTCTTTTAAGCTGACGCCACATTTGCCAAGCTTCTGTCAGCTTGCCTTGACGCATGAGTTTTTCCCAGCGTTCCCGGGACCATATGTATACCTCATCAATATACGGGTTGGCCTCAAGCATGGGAAATGAAACCTGCCCCACTATCCAAGTAATGTGACAAGTTGGAAATTTTTCTTTGAGCGCCCGCGCTACCGGTGTGCAGTGCAAAACATCACCGATTGAACTCAGGCGAACAATTACAAACCGCTTAGAACTGGCCATATCAATACTTCCTATCATAAGAAACTCGAACCGAGTACTATTTTACTATTCCCTGCAGACAAGGTAAATATTTTTCTGAAAAGCATAGATGTTTACAAGGGTTTATTAATACCTTATAATATAATCGTTAACCGATATAAATTTATCTGTTAACGATTTATTTTGTCATGATAGTTAACCAATATCACATTTTAGGTTTACGATTAATACATACGGGAGGTTTATTGTGAAGCATATCAATTTAATTATGGATTTAGGAAAAAAGGTGCTTGAAGGCGGACAGGTAACAAAGGAGGAAGCGCTGCAGCTGGCGGCCCTGCCGGACTGTGACCTGCCGTTTTTATTGGCCATGGCCGATAAAATTCGCCGCCATTTCGTCGGCGATGAAGTTGATCTTTGTTCGATTGTTAACGGCCGGTCGGGCCTGTGCCCGGAAAACTGTGCCTTTTGCGCCCAGTCAGCCCATCATAAAGCGGCTATTAACGTTTATCCTTTGATGAGCGCCGATGATTTTGTAGCAGCCGCAAAAAAAGCTGAGGCCGGCGGCGCGCTTCGCTTCAGTATAGTGACCAGCGGCCGCGGCGCAGACGGCGATAATGATTTCCCTAAGATTATTGAAGCACTGTCTCGAATAAAAGCCGAAACAAAATTAGAGATATGCGCCTCACTTGGCATCTTGTCGCCCGAGAATGCCAAAGCCCTCGTCGAAGTCGGCGTCAGCCGTTATCATCATAATGTCGAAACCAGTTCCGGCTACTATGACCAGATCTGCACAACCCATACTTATCAAGAGCGGGCGGCAACCATCAAAGTCGCTAAAGAGGCCGGTCTGGAGCTTTGCGTCGGCGGCATTATCGGTTTAGGTGAAAGCATGGCTGATCGCATCGATATGGCATTTGAAGTGAAATCCTTTGACATAAGTTCAATGCCCATCAACATTCTCAACCCCATCCAAGGTACAAAACTGGCTGATCAACCGGCGCTGGCCAAACGGGAAATTTTAAAGACCTTTGCGATTTTCCGGTTTATTTTGCCCGCCTGCGGCATTCGTACCGCCGGCGGCCGCGAATATAATCTTGGCGATCTTCAAGCTATGGCCCTGATGAGCGGCATTAACGGCATGCTGATTGGCGGGTACCTGACAACAAGTGGCCGTCAATTTGCCGATGATATAAAAATGGTTCATGACTTGGGCTTAATACCGCTTTCAGCCAGAGACAGAGCGGAACAGGCGAAATAATATGGCCGGAAGAACCCGTTGGCTTGTTGAAACAGCTCTGCTGGCTGCTTTAATAACTGTGACCGGAATTTTTAAAATCCCCGGTCTGGTTCCTGGTACCGAATTTCAGTTATCTGCGCCACTGGCAGTCGCCATCTGCGTGGTGTTCGGATTCACCAAATATATAACAGCCGGAATGATTTCCAGTCTGGTTGGTTTAATCTTGGGCACACAAAATTTATTTAATGTTGCTATTGCCTTGATATTTCGCCTCTCAGTCGGTATCATCCTGGCCGTTTTCGGCCACAGTAAGCCGGTAATAATTTTGGCCGGCCCCGTTGGATCATTTATTGCCCGCCTGGCCGTAGGCGGACTATTAGGCAAAGCCGCAATACCACTGGTTATCGCGGCTTTGCCTGGCATGCTTTACACCGCGCTAACAGTCTTACCGCTGGTAATGCTGTTTAAGCGGGTCAAGTCTCAAACAGAAAAGGTGTTGTAAATGTTGTATAGCATTAGGATGCGCGCTGCTGAAAACGGTGCGCATGAAAACGGCGGACGTCATATTTCAGGCGCAGAACGTCTGGTTAGCCTCGACGAGCTCCAAGCAACAGCAAGTGCCATGCTCAATCGGGCCTTTACTCACAGCCGCGGCCAAGCCGATTTTGTCAATCTTAAAATTGAGGCTATATCGCGCCGGCAAATTATCGAAGTTCCCCTACTGCCGCTTTCTGCTGTTACTTCCCATTCTATAGAAGCCGGGCGCAACGCTGCTATAAATGCGCTCATTGCAGCCGGCGTTTCTCCGCAGGCCGCTCGACAAGGTATGGCAATGCTAACCGGGCTATCTGACAGTATGCGCGGCGCCCTTTTAGTGTGCGGGGAAACCGGAAAACGGCTGGATAATACCGGAGCACGCGGCATCAGAGTTTCCCGAATGGACATTGCCGAGGAAGCTGGCTTCACCGCTTGGCTCGATAGCAACAATTTAAATAATATTCATATTCGCGAGGCCCTTGTGCTAGCCGCCAAAGTTGCTTCAGCACCAGATATAGCCGCTGAACTATGTTGGTCTGACGATCCCGATTACACTACCGGCTATATAGCCACAAAAGCTCAATACATCCGCATCCCTAATTTAAAACCGCTCGGCAGTCCGGTAGGCGGTCGAGTCTTCTTTATAGTTCCCGGCAGCGATATTGACAGCCTTATCACTTATTTAGAGAAACAGCCGGTATTAGTTAAAACACCTAACCCAGGAGGTGGAAGTTGTGCAGTTTGCAGCGGACTATCTTGAAACTGTCCGGCGGCAGGCTCTCTACCGAGAAGTAACCAGCCTTGAACCTATCAGTGCCGTACATATTAAAAGCGGCGCTAAAAATTATCTTAATTTAGCGTCTAACAATTATCTGGGTTTAACGCACTGTCCAGCAGTGCAGCAAGCTTCCGTGCAAGCGGTATTAACGTATGGCACAGGTTCGGGCGGCGCCCGTCTTATAACCGGCAGCCACCCGTATTATGAACTTTTGGAAAAAAACCTGGCCGCCTTTAAAGAGACCGAAGCTGCTGTTGTGTTTAATACCGGATATATGGCCAATATCGGTACAATAAGCGCATTGGCTTCAACCGGCGATGTGATTTTCAGCGATGAACTTAATCACGCTAGTATTATCGACGGCTGCCGCCTATCAAAGGCGGAAATAGTCGTCTACCGGCATGCTGATACAGGGCATCTGGCCGAACTCTTAAACTCCACTCCTTGTAAAGGTAAACGCCTCATTGTTACTGACGGAGTATTCAGTATGGATGGCGATATTGCGCCGCTACCTGATATTGTTCGCCTGGCCGAGCAGTACCAAGCCCTTGTCATTGTTGATGATGCTCATGCAACCGGCGTAATCGGGCCGGGCGGCCGCGGCACAGCTGCCCACTACGGTTTGGAGAGCAAGATTGCTGTTCAAATTGGCACGCTTAGTAAAGCACTAGGTGCAGAAGGCGGATTTGCCGCCGGCAGCCGACAACTTATCGACTACCTTATAAACCGTGCCCGCAGCTTTATCTTTACTACAGCGCTAGCACCAGCAACAGTTGCAGCGGCCACTGCGGCACTGGCTAAGCTTGCTGCTAAGCCTGAGCTTGTTCAAACTTTATCCTCAAATTCCGCCTTTGTCCGGCAGCGCTTGACTGCGGCGGGGTTCACCATCGCGCCCGGCATTACGCCGGTAATTCCCATTATGGTTGGGTCGGCCCAAACAGCACTTGACTTAGCCAAGGAACTAAAAAACCAAGGGCTGCTTATTTCAGCTATCCGGCCACCCACTGTTCCGCAAAACGCCAGCCGGCTGCGACTGGCAATTTCGGCGGCCCATAATCAAACCGAGCTTGCCGCTGCCATCGACAAGCTTACCGTTGCTGCCCGCAAGCTGGCAATTATCTGACGAGGTGATGAAATGCCTTCTAAAGGTTTATTTATAACCGCAACCGATACTGAAGTAGGCAAAACAGTAATAACCGGCGCTTTGACCGCCGCTTTCAAAAACCGCGGTCTCGATGTCGGCGTAATAAAACCGGTTGCTTCTGGCGGCGTCCGAAACAGCGACGGTCAATTAATCGCCGAAGATGCTACTTTTTTGATGAAGGCAGCCGGTATCCCGGAAACCGAACGCCAAACGGTAAATCCATTATGTTTGGCCCCAGCCTTGACTCCAGCCGTTGCCGCCCGCCAAAGCGGCGTAACCGTTGATACTGGCCAACTAGCAGACTGCTGCAAAGTAGTACTAGCCAGCCGCCAAATCAGCCTGGTTGAAGGAGTCGGCGGTATAACTGCCCCCATTTGGGAGGACTACCTGGTCGCTGATTTAATGAACGAGCTAGCATTACCGGTTATCATTGTCGCCAGACCTAACTTAGGCACAATAAATCATGCCCTGCTTACTGCAGAGTATGCCCGCAGCCGGGGCCTAACTGTTCTGGGCTTTATTATTAATCCATGGGATGCTGCTGAAGCTGAAATCCTTGAACATAGCAATGTCGACTATATTACCCGTCTCTCCGGCCTGCCGATTTTGGGCAAATTCCCGCGCAGCAGCGGCATTAGCGTGCCCGAGGCGCGCACCGCCGGGCTTGCCGAACTTGCCGAGCAGCATCTGGCCATTACTAGCATCCTTAACCTAATAAAAGGAGGAAAATCAGTATGAACGAGATTGAATTAAAAGATAAGCAATATATTTGGCATCCTTTCACGCAGATGAAGGACTGGATTGAAAAACCGCAAACCGTTATTGCCGAGGCCAACGGTATTAAGCTTATTGATACAGAGGGTAATGAATATTACGACGGCGTTTCTTCGCTCTGGGTAAATATTCACGGCCACCGCAAACAGGAGATAAATCAGGCTATTATTGATCAGCTTAATAAAGTAGCCCATTCTACCATGTTAGGGCTTACTAATATCCCGGCCTCTGAGTTAGCTGAGCAGTTAGTAAATATAGCGCCTGACGGCTTAAGCAAAGTCTTTTATTCCGACGACGGCTCGACAGCTGTTGAAGTTGCCCTCAAAATGGCGTTCCAGTACTGGCAGTTTAAAGGAAAACCTAATAAGCAAAAATTTATCGCGCTTGACCAAGCCTATCATGGCGATACTGTCGGAACAGTAAGCGTCGGCGGCATTGATCTCTTTCATCGCATTTTTAAACCGCTGTTGTTCTCTCCTATCCATATTCCCTCACCATCCTGCTACCATTGTAAAATAGCTGATGATTGTGCTTCCTGCGGCATGGCCTGCCTAGAACCGCTGGAGAAAGCGCTGGCCGAGCATCACGATGAAATTGCCGGCCTAATTATTGAGCCGCTTGTTCAAGCTGCCGCCGGCATGCTGATGTCGCCACCCGGGTATTTGAAAAAGGTGCGGGAACTGACTCAAAAATATAATGTACTGCTAATTGCCGATGAGGTAGCAACAGGCTTCGGCCGTACCGGCAAAATGTTCGCCTGCGAGCATGAGAATGTGTCGCCCGACTTCATGACTATCTCGAAAGGTATTACAGCCGGCTATATGCCGTTGGCTGCTACACTGACAACCGACGAAATCTATAACGCTTTCCTGGGCGAGCATACCGATAAGCGCACCTTTTACCATGGCCATTCATACACCGGTAATCAGCTGGCCTGTGCCGCTGCGCTTGCTAATCTTAAGGTATTCCGCGACGAACAAGTTTTGGAGGGTCTTGAAGCCAAAATCGCGCTAATCGGCGCTAAGCTAGCTGAAATAAATCTACTCAGCCACGTTGGCGAAGCCCGGCAACGCGGTATGATAGTAGGCATTGAGTTAATGAAGGACAAATCAACCAAAACACCGTTTGCCTGGTCAGATGCTGTCGGAGCAAAGGTATGTCTTCACGCACGTAAATATGGTCTTTTCATCCGCCCGGTTGGCGACGTGATAGTGTTTATGCCGCCATTATCCAGCTCGCTCGATGAATTAGCTGATATGCTGTCAATAATTCACCGCGCAATTAAAGAAGTTACCGAGCTTGCCGACGGCAGCGCTGACTACCCAGATACAGCCGCAATATCAGTATAAAAAGAAATATTGGATTGTCGAAAAGTGACATTCTTTTTCATCATACACAGCTATACCCCTTCATATAACTTAGTGTTATAACGAGTAGAGAAGGGATAGCGTGTGCAGGTATTGAGGAAACTGTTGTATTTCTTTGTTTCAGTATTGTACGGCATAATCGGGCCTCTCACTGTCCTAGCATCAGGAGACGCCGTACAATCCCGAATTGTCGTTAATTTACCCAGTCGGACACTGGAGTACTACCAATCCGGCAATTTGTTCAGTGAGTACCCTGTCGCTATTGGCAGCGCATATTCTCCTACCCCGTTGGGGGAGTTTCACATCATTGACAAAGTGATAAATCCGTGGTGGTATCCCCCCGGAAAAGACTATTTCGTTCCCTCCGGCCCGGCCAATCCATTGGGTTACCGATGGCTTGGCTTTTTGCCTACCTATGGCATCCACGGAACCAATATTCCCTGGTCAATCGGCCGGGTTATCTCTAATGGCTGCATCCGCATGTATGAGGAAGATGTCGAGGAACTTTTCGATTTGGTTGACTATCATACACCGGTTCAGATCACTTATGATCGAATAAAAGTCAGCGTGGATGATAATGGCAATGCCTCAATCGGCATCTATCCGGATGTCTACGGCTATCAGGATATTTCGGTAACTGTAGCGCAGGAAGTCCTTGCCGCCAAAGGCCTCGATGGGTTAGCCGATGCGGCTTTCTTAGAAAAAATCATCGCCGAACAAGCCGAACAGCAGCTAATTTTTGCCCAAGTATACAACCTCCTCGTTAACGGGGTCAAACTTACTGCCCACGCTGCCGCTATCGACGGAGAGTTGTATATACCGGCTTCGGCCGTGGCAGCTGCTATTAATACCAAACTTACCTGGGATGAATCTACCCGGACTTTGAGCCGCAAATATCAATCAGTACCCGGACAACTTAAAGGCAGTACGGTGTATGTCAGCCTAAATCACCTATCAACCTTATTTGGCGGCAAGTATACCTGGCAAGACTTTGGCCGAAGCCTGTCGTTAACAATTCCGGTACTATTTCATAACGGCCGACCATTATCCAGCGATATTCATACTATAAACGACCGCAATTTTTTGCCGGCCCTGCCGGTGGCCAAGGCACTTGGCCTAAAACTTACCTACGATGAAAAACAAGGTACTCTGCGCAACTGCATTCGTCAGATACCTGTTGAAATAATTGACAACCAGCCTTATATTGATACGACCAAGCTAGGCGAATACTATCATGCCGCCGTTACTTGGAATGAAGAGCAGCAGCACCTTGATCTTACAGAACCCGCCTGGGACCTTGACTGTTCGATGTATCTGGACTTAATGCGTGATTGTCTGGAGTAAATAATTTCGATAATGGCCCTTTTAAATTTTTTGTAGAGTAATGTCGAAAAGTAGTTTATAATGAAAAGGTGAATGCCCCACCCAGGCATTTCACCTTTTTTTGGTCTATCAGACATATGTGCAGCCAGCGGCTTGCGCTTTCGCCAAAACTCGGTGCTTGCCGGGTTTTCTAATTTTTGCAATATATTCGGCTCTTTGCGGGAGGACAATTTTATATGGAAAACCTAAGTCCGGAAATACTGGCTTTTCTAATCGTCGCCGGTTTTTTGTCCGCCTTTATTGATTCGGTAGTTGGCGGCGGCGGTATGATATCCTTGCCGGCTCTTTTATTAACCGGTTTGCCGCCTAGCCTCGCCCTTGGCACCAATAAGATGGCCAGTGTCATGGGCAGTCTTACCAGTACCTTGTCATTTATGCGTTCCGGTAAAATCGACTATGGCCTTATTAAATATCTATTTCCGTTATCGCTGCTAGGCTCAACACTCGGTGTAATTACCGTCCAGAAACTGCCGCCCGAGTTTTTAAAGCCGCTAGTGGTAATCCTGCTTATTGCCGTAACTATTTATAGTATCTTTAAAAAGGATTGGGGCAATGAATCAACTTATCAGGGTATGACCCGCAAGGTTGGATTATTAAGCGGGATTGCCGCCTTTACCCTAGGCTTTTATGACGGCTTCTTCGGCCCAGGCGCTGGTTCATTCTTAATCTTCGCCTTTTTAATGATTGGCTTCGACTTTGTAACAGCAGCAGGCAACGCCCGCTCGCTCAACTTCGCTAGCAATATTGCGGCAGTAGTTACCTTCGGTCTCGCCGGTTCGATTAATTTTTACTACAGCATACCAATGGGTCTGGCCATGATAGTCGGCGCTTTAGCCGGAACAAGACTGGCCATTACCAAAGGCGCAACCTATGTGCGCCCGCTCTTTATCACAGTTACAACGCTGCTGGTCAGTAAACAGCTATGGGATCTATTGCGTTAAATACAAGCACCCCTTAATTTCAAAGCAGGCTGCCGAAAATGCAGCCTGCTTTTTTGTTCCCTAGCCTAAATTTTCGGCCTTCTAAACGCTGTAGAGAGATTAGTAATAAATACCGCCTATGCCAAGTTAACACTGAAGTATGTTTCTTAGCTGGTTTTAAACCTTACATAGAAGGTAGTTCCCTTGGGACCGGTCTCAGGAATGATAGTCGCTTTGTGTCTGTTGGCAATACTGTAGCAAACGGCCAGCCCAAGGCCGGTCCCTTTTTCCTTGGTGGTAAAAAACGGTGTTCCAAGTTTAGCAAGCAGTTCGTCCGGGATCCCAGACCCTTCGTCCTGAACAGCCAGCACGACCTCATCGCCTTCAGTATAAGTCTTAATCTTTAATCGTTTTTTCGGCGGCATAGCCTCCAATCCGTTGCGCACAAGATTGAGGATAAGTTGACGAATTTCCTTTTCATCAAGCAATAGCTCCGGAATAGCTCCGGTTTCGACGATTATCTGCTGGTTTGCCAGCATTCCATCGGCCTTTACCAAGGGATATATTGCGCTAATAATATCGTTTAAGCTGCGCATTTTTAAGTCTACCGATTTATTCTTGGCTAAGGATAGAAACTCGGTGATTATACCATTGGCCCGGTCCAGTTCTTCAATCATTACTTTGAAATATTCAGCGTTGTCATAATTTTCCTTGCGTTTTCCCAACAGTTGCAGGAATCCCCGCACCGTTGTCATGGGGTTGCGCACCTCATGGCCAATGCCGGCTGCCATTTCGCCGATTAAATTAAGCCGCTCTAAGCGGGCCATTTCTTGCTCCATCTTCTTGCGAAGCGTGCTATCCCGGGCGATGGCGAAATATACATCGCGGCCATTAAGCGGAATTTTGTGAACGTTGACCTCAACCGATACAAGTTCACCCGATTTTTTTATGTAACTATCTTCCAGAATTGTATTCTGATAGCTGTTCAGCTTTAAAACTACCGGTTTAGCTCCAGCCCGAAGATTAGCGACAATATCATACGGCGTCAGCTCCAATAATTCATTTTTGCTGTAGCCGAGAAGTTCACAGGCCTTCTCGTTTACCTCGATAAACTTACCTGGCGTCCCATCCGGGCAAAGCTCGGCAATTAGTATGGCGTCGGACGCTGCCGCAAAAAGCATTCGGTACTTTTCCTCATTTTGCAAGAGCAGCAGTTCTGTTTTCCGGCGAAAGTGAATTTGCTGCTGTAAATTGTTGACAGCCCGCTTCAACGCCTCCGTTCGTTGGCTGATTTGTTCTTCTAGATAATTACCACGGTCGGCGACTATCGCCGTCATCTGATTAAAAGTGCTGCATAATTGCCTTAGATCCTTGGGCGCATTGGCAATATCATCATTATTAATCCGATAAGAATAATCGCGGTTCTTGAGGCTTTCTGAGCCGAGCAAAAGATAAGCAAGTGGTCGTTTGATGGTTTTGGTAAGCATAACGGTCAGCGGGAGTACAACCAGCAGAACACATAGAAACATAACAATCATGCTGACTATCAACGTATATACCGGTTCAAGAATTTCGCTTTCGACTATCTCGCCGACAATCACCCAGTTGAGTTCTTTAATCGGATAATAAACACCGATTACCTGCTGATCCCGGCAATTTATATATGAAGTTATACCGGACGACGTTAAACTACTAATCGGCGGCCCGCGCATCTCGTCTTTTTTTAGATAGCAAACCGTTGCCGACGGATCCAAGTTCTCCTCTTTTGCAAATCGCGGAACGGTAAAGCGTATTCCGTTATTATCCATCAAATAGGTTTCGCCGGTCTTTCCAAACCCCATTGTTCCTAGGACATCATCAATAGCCGCAATCGGCATTATGCCGAGAATGGCCCCTTGAAACTCTCCCTTAAATCCGTAGACCGGGGCGGTAAATATCAGCCGCCACTCACCATCAACCTGGCTTGTCCCCGGCTCGGCAAGTGTGGGCAGTCCCACGAGCGCGCGCTGAAAATAAGCGCTGTCCGCTACATCGATATTTAGCGGATAATTTATGGCAAGTTCCACTTTACCATCGCGGTTTACAAATATAAAATCGCTGAATTTTTCATCAGCCTCAAGTGCAGCCTCAAAATCAATTTTCATCCCAGCTAGATCTAAATTACGGGCGTTCTGGGTACCAGCAAGCATCTGAAATTTCACGCCTTTATTTTTCGCCCAGCTTATAAGGGTATCGCGACGGAAATTGACGGTCTGCTCTAACCGATCATAAGCTTCCTGTCGTTTATTTGCTAGCTCGTAAACGGCAAAAAACATGATAAATAGCAGGCTGGGTACCAATACCAGCATAACGCTCCCCCACCGCAGGCGCCCCTCAAGTGAGGCTGGAATTATGTATTGTATGGCTTTAGACAAGCGTTGTTTCAAACTTGCCACCAACTCAAACCTCCTTAGCACTGCACCGATTTTGCGGCATACCCAGCTTACATAAGAATTTGAAAATTATGGGTTTTAATGTAACGTTCTACAATTAACT
>JAAYSF010000007.1 GCA_012523975.1 Veillonellaceae bacterium | reverse complement strand
CCAGGATCAAACTCTCCAATAAAGTTATATTATTGGAGCCTTGATGGCTCTTATAATCAATATTAGTTGTGCTTCGAAAAGCACCGCACATCTGGCATATTGTTTAACCTTACATTGTTCAGTTTTCAAGGAACATGTTAACCTACTTCGCAGTTATCTGCGCGTTAACAGCTTTTATATGTTATCACAGCTTTCTCCACTGTGTCAACAGTTTTTTTATGTCGTTGCTCACTGCAGCGACATTTATATATGTTAACATAACCTTTCAGCAATGTCAATTTCTTTTTTAAGGATTATTATCACTATTGCGGAACTTGTAATGTAATATCAGAATCTCAAGGGTTATGTCAACATATATATTTTGTCCAACATCAATATTCGTAATTAGGCATTGCAGTACATTTCTAAATATTTTTCTGAAAGCTCATCTAGCTTACTTCTAATCTCAGCTATAGTCTTCTCACTAAAATGACTTACCATAGCTTCATCGTGAATTATTTCAGACAATCTTTCAATACTTCTCAACAACTCAAGTTTACTCACTTCATTTACCTCCAAAACAAAATACAAAAATCATCTTATCAGCCAAAACTCAAGTTGTAAAGAGTTTTTTACACTAATACTGTATTTCTTTTGAGCCAATTTACTAAATAGTCAACATGATACTTACCTTCGCTTGTACCTTTAATAACTTCAACAATGTTATCTTGGGAAGATACGATTTGATAACCATTAGCTTTAAGTAAAAAAATCGTACAGGCTAGTGCTGCTCGTTTATTGCCATCCACAAAAGGCCGGCTATTTACCATGGCATACATTAATACGGCCGTCTTTGTAAAAATATCGGGATATATTTCTTCGCCTTCAAACTGAACCATCGGTTTTTCTAAGACATTCTCCAACACCTTCTCTTCTGCAATCCCAGCCTGCCCACCTGTCCTTTCAATTATCTCCGAGTAAATATAAATTACTTCTTCGAGATTAAGATAGCGTATCATTCTGCTAGCCTCCTAAGAGCATATTCATATTCAACCATTAACTTATCAACTAAACGGACAAATTCGATTGACATCCCGCTATTCTTAACGATAACCGGCTTTAGAATTATTGCTCGTTGCTCACGGTTAACCTCTATTGTCAAGTGTGAGCCGTCTTTTAGCCCTAGCGTTTTTAGCATATTTGCCGGTAGAGAAACGACACAACTGTTCCCAGCTTTGAATATTTTTCTGACTTCCATTTCTCCGCCCCCATATATATGTATTTATAGTAATAACCATTAGTATAATTATAGCAAAAACTCGCGGATAAGCCGCGAGTTTTTTTCAGACTTTACAAAAATTTTTGAACTGCATTACCATTAAGATAATTACACTTTTTACCTTGATAAGTATCTTTCTCTTCAAGCAAATGCTCAATAGCATCCCTAATTTTCCACCACCCCGTCTGCCAATTGGTAAACAAAGTATTTTTTTCAGGTGCGCGACCAATTAGACGCTGAACAACTATATCGGGATGAAGGTGTTCTAAAAATTCTACCACCCTCTCAATGTATTCTTCTTTGCTAATAATTCGGAAAAGCTCTTGCTTATACCAATCCGCCATCATCGTACCTTTAACAATATAGAGAGCATGGAGCTTTACCTGGTTTACACTTAACGCTGATAGTACTTTTGCATTTTCCACAACATCAGTCATATTATCCCATGGTAAGTTCAAGATTAGGTGAGTGCAAATTTCAATATTGTATTTTTTCAGGCGTAAAACGGCGTCAATAAACTCTCCTAGCCCATGACCACGTTGAATTTTTTGCAAGGTATGATAATTTACTGTCTGCAACCCTAGTTCAACACTAATATCAACATTATTTTTAGTTGCTACGCCGGCTATCATTTCTAAATATCTGTCATTTATGCAATCGGGTCTGGTCGCAATAGCAATCCCAACTATATCTTCCTGGCAAGCCTCAAGTAAATATTGTTCTAGTTGTACTAACGGTAAATACGTATTACTAAAGTTCTGAAAGTAAGGAATATACTTAGTAGCCTTATATTTAGGTCCTATATGAGCCTTATTGGCCGCAATTTGGGTACTTACCGTCATCGTTGCTGGAAGGTTTTCATACCCTGCTCCGATTTCACCGCAGAAGACACAGCCGTTTAGTCCGCAGGTTCCGTCTCGATTGGGACATGTCACTGGTAAACTGATTGGAAGCTTGTAAACCTTTTCTCCATATCGTTTTTTCAAATGGTCTGAATAGACGTTATAACGCATTCGTTTAGCCTCCCTCAGGCCAGAAATCTTCTTGATTTAACTGCTGATATTCTGGTTCCGAATTAGTATAGTCGAATAATATAACGCTCTTGCCTTCACAATCTGGCAGGAAGTTCATATAATCAGGCAATTTTGTCTCGAATACTTCAATATGATATTTTTTCTTAATATCTCGCCATGTAGTAAATCGATATTGAGGTAGATACTTCTTAGCGAGCATTTCATTGCGCCAAAAAGCAGATTTTTCATCATTCCACTTGTCATAATTCCATGATAAAAACTCTGGACGGATATTGCCATTATCACTCATTAAGGCATCAAATTTTAGTAAATCTAACAAGCTCTTAAACTGCTTATTATCTAATATCCTGGCACAAAACCCTTTGATGTGTTCAAAAAGTGATTTTACACTTTGCGCCTTCATATGCAGCCCATTTGACTCCCAATATGCAGTCAGGCTGCGAAATAAGACAAATGCGTCACCATCAAACTTTTCATTAATTAAAAACGGTAAAGTCCGCCTAAAACGTCCGCTATTATATAAATGATTAAACAAATCTTCTAATAGCTTTAACTCCCGAAACTCGTTATAACCCATATATTTATTTGATAAAACTTCATATGGCGGAATATCCATATAAATATAACCATGCTGCTGCGCACGGTTTCGTACACCAGAGCCTTTTAACAATTTTAGAAAGCCAATTTGAAGCATATCCGGTGCCAACTTAAATATATCATTGAACGATTTACGAAACTTATCCATATCTTCATACGGCAGACCAACAATCAAATCCAGATGCATATGGATATTACCGTAAGATAAAACCTTAGATACTGTGCTGACAATTTTGGGCCAATTATTATTACGGCGAATTTCGTTTAAAGTCTGCTCATTTGTTGACTGAATACCAACTTCAAATTGAAACCGTCCTTTGGGTACAGTTTTAAGAAACTCTATCACTTCGTCATCTAAAATATCTGCAGCTATTTCAAAATGAAAATTAGTACGGCATTCCTGTTTTGCCAGAAACTTTAAAATAGGCAGGTAATGTTGTTTATTCGCATTAAAGGTCCGATCTACAAACTTTACTTGTCGTACGTTATGATCGACAAAATACTGTAAATCCTTAAAAACGCGCGCTAAACTATAATAACGCACCCCGGCTGTCACGCTTGACAAGCAGTACTGACATGAAAACGGACACCCCCGTGAGCTTTCATAATAAATGATTTTGTCACCCAGTTCGTCCATATCTGTGTCATTATAGGCAAATGGGATGCTGTCCAACTCCTCTACTACCTGAGAGCATCCTTCTATAAGTTCACCATTCTTACCCCGGAACGCCAGTCCAGCAATTGAGTATACATCTCCTTTGCCTAGCAAAGCCTTAACTAGCTCCCGAAAAGTTTCTTCACCCTCACCTAAAATAATATAATCGATACAATTGTAAGACTTTAAAATACTGAGTGGATCGTATGAAACTTCCGGGCCGCCTAATATAATTCGGACATCAGGCATAACCTTCTTAACTAAGTCAGCTAATTTTAGCGTCATATCAATATTCCAAATGTAACAGGCAAAACCGATTATCTGCGGCCGCCGGACAAATAAATCAGCTAAAATATCAAGCAGGGTGTTATTAATAGTGTATTCTCTTACGTCAATTTCACTTCCCATAGACTGGCAATAGCTTTTAAGATTCCGTAATGCCAACGAGGAATGTATATACTTGGCATTGAGCGTTGTTAATAAAACCTGCATGTGTTACACCTACTTTAAATTCATAAGTTACTATTATTAGAAATACCTTTTTATTAGTTTCCTCTTGTCACCCCTAATATCCTTCGCATAGTGCAATTTAAGCAAAATTCACCGTCTAACACCTCTAGGAATAAAATAAACTAAAGTATTCTAAGGATGGTGATTTAAGTAATGCGGATAATTATAGATGGCGAAAGAGTGCCTGTCAACATTCGTGTTAACAGGGACTTGCTACTTGCCCTGAAAAGCATGGCTAAAACGCTTCGTTGGCGTATACGGTATGATGCAGCTAACGAAGTAATACACGTTTTTTCCCCAAATTATTCCCCTCCGGCCGATCCGACTATGGTTCCTGAAATTCTTGAACCCGAGAGCAATCGTCTGACAGGCAAAGTGGTCTGTATTGATCCCGGCCATGGCGGCAGCGACCCTGGTGCTATCGGACCGTCTGGCACTTTAGAGAAAGATAATAATCTCGCTATAGCCCTATTATTACGGGAAAAACTTGAGGTTAATGGCTGTACTGTAATCATGACCAGGGACAACGACACTGATGTGTATGGTCCGAACGCCTCGGCCAGTGAAGAATTAGGTGCCAGAGTAGATGTAGCTAATGAAGCAGATGCCGACATCTTTGTTAGTATTCACAATGATGCCTTCACAAATAGTGCAGCATCCGGAACCACTACCTACCATTACGGACACGATGCGTCCATAAAATTGGCTAACTATATTCAAAAGTGTTTAGTTGACGAACTCGGAACCAAGGACCGAAACGTTCGATTCGGCAGTTTTTACGTTATAAGATATACCAATATGCCGTCGGTTCTAGTAGAAGTTGCCTTTATTTCTAACCCAGAAGAAGAGTTGCTCCTGGCTAGCTGCGATGGTCGGACAAAAGTAGCGCAAAGCATATGTGAAGGCATAATGAAATATTTTAAAGTATAAACCAATAAACTTTTGTAAACCATACAGGATAATAAAGCTTATTTTGCCAATATATTAATAAAAACCTTCAAAGGGGAGTGTCGATGCTAAAAATGCAACATTTATTTCCTTTTCTTCTCAGTGCTATGTTGGTTAGCAACTCAGCTGCCGATGCAGCAGCAAATAGCTCACGGGTTCCAGAGCGAAGTGAATTACCGTCCGAATACAAATGGCGTTTGACAGATATTTATACTAGCGAGACAGCTTGGCAGGAGGATTTCGATAAGCTGAACCAAACTCTGCCTAAAATGAAATCCTACAAAAATAAATTGTCCGAGTCATCTGGCAATCTACTTGCTTGTCTAAAATTACGCGATGAAATAGGAATTATTAGTAGCAAGCTCTATGCTTATGCACGAATGCATCGCGATGAGAATACAGCAGACGCCAAATATCAAGCTTTAACGGGTAAGGTTGAATCATTGCTGGCTGAAGCTGGGGCTGCTACTTCTTTTGTCGAACCAGAGATTCTAGCAATGCCCGACGAAACATTATCAAAGTTTCGTCAGCAAGAAACTGGACTCAAAGATTATAGCTTTTACTTTGAGGATCTACTCCGACAAAAGAAACATGTTTTATCGCCCGCAGAGGAAGAACTGCTATCAAGATCAAGCGAGATAGCTCAAACCCCTGAGAATGTATTCAATATGCTAGCCCATGCTGATATTGATTTCCCGGACACCCTTGGCGAAGATGGGAAGCCTGTCCAATTAAGCGAGGGGCGCTATAGCAACCTCATTAGGTCGGAAAACCGCGAAGTTCGAAAAGAGGCTTTTAAAAATCTATTCACTACTTACAATAAGTATCGCAACACCTTTGCTGCGACGCTTGGCGGCAATGTCAAAAAGAATATTTTTTATTCGAGAGTACGAAATTATAATTCTACTTTAGAATCCGCTCTTGAAGGTGACAATGTCCCTACCGAAGTTTATGACAATCTAATTACCACCGTCCATGCTAATTTAGAGCCTCTGCATCGTTATGTAGAGCTCAAAAAGAAGGCTTTGCAATTAGACGAAATACACATGTACGATTTATACACACCGTTGGCTAAAGACGTAAAATTCAACATCCCCTATGAAAAAGGATTAGAGCTAGTTAGAACAGGGCTCGCACCATTAGGTCCTGAATATAGTGACATATTGAATAAAGGCTTAACATCTGGTTGGATCGATGTTTACGAAAACAAAGGAAAACAGACTGGGGCTTACTCTTGGGGCATATATAGCGTCCACCCGTTTGTGCTTCTGAACTACCATGACCGTTATGATGACGTTTCAACTGTTGCCCACGAAATGGGACACGCAATTCATAGCTACTACAGTCAGAAACATCAGCCATATATCACCTCAGGGTACACTACATTTTGCGCTGAAGTAGCTTCGACGACCAATGAAGTGCTGCTGCTTGATCACATGTTAAAGACAACCCAAGATAAGCAAAAACGCTTGTATTTAATTAACCAGTATCTTGAACTTGTCCGCGCTACCGTATATCGGCAGACCATGTTTGCAGAATTTGAGAAGTTACTATATCAGAAGGCTGAAAACGGCGAAACAATTACAGCTGATATGTTGGATACTATGTGGCGCGACCTTAATGTTAAATATTACGGCCCAACCATTGTAGTCGATGATGAAATTGCTGTAGAATGGGCCAGAATCCCCCACTTTTACTGGCATTTCTACGTCTATCAGTATGTAACCGGTTACTCTGCTGCAACAACGCTTGCCGAGAAAATGCTAACTGAAGGCGAGCCTGCCCAACAGCGCTATATTGAGTTTTTAAAGAGCGGCGGCTCTGATTATTCGCTTAATATTCTAAAAAAAGCCGGAGTCGATATGTCCTCGCCCAAGCCAATAGAGATAACGCTAAACAAATTTTCAGCCATGCTCGACGAGCTTGAGGAGCTATTGCCTAAGTCTTGACAAGCTAAAGCTTGCCAGAGTATGATGATATAACGACAATAATTGATTTGGTTCGCTCTAGGTACATTTTAACCAACCGACCAGCAATTGTTTGCGTAATATTTTCGAGGAGGTTGGTTACTAATGACCTACCAGGACAAAGAACTATCGTGTAAAGAATGTGGAGTAAATTTTGTCTTTACTTCAGCAGAACAGGAATTTTATGCTGAAAAAGGCTTCCAAAATGATCCTTCCCGCTGTGCTGACTGCCGTGCTGCCAGAAAAGCCCGCAACGGCGGAAACAACAGCAGACAAAATAGCGGTTTCCGTCAACAGCGCGAAATGTTTGATGCTGTTTGCAGCGCCTGCGGCGTTCAGACCCAAGTTCCGTTCCGCCCAATCGAAAGCAAGCCAGTTTATTGCCGTGATTGCTTTCAAGCCAATAAAAGATTCTAATCTTCATAATTTGATATATGCTATTGTAAGCCCATCTGCCGAAATAATTGCAGATGGGCTTTTTACTATCTATTCCCATAGTCATAAATTAATAATTGTAGATTTGTTTCAAATACTATGATTACGGGAGGAAAAAATATGGAACTGATAAAACCCATGCTGGCTAAACCGTCCTCTTTGCCGCAAGCTGACAGTGAGTATGCTTATGAGATTAAGTGGGACGGCATCAGAACTATCTTATATGCAACACAAGGCCGAATCATGCTGTCCAGTCGGAATCTTCGGGACATTACTGCGCAATATCCTGAACTGGAGCAATTAAAAGACTGGCTTACCGATGGCACTATACTTGATGGTGAAATAGTTACTTTAGATTCGACTGGACGTCCATCGTTTGAATTACTGCAGTCACGAATGGGTTTATCCTCTCATAACATCATTCAAAATAAACTACGCGAAGTTCCAGTAACTTACATAATTTTTGATGTCCTTAAGCACGGAAATAAGGTACTGCTCAACAATTCTTTTATCGACCGACGTAAAGTATTAACTAACCTTAGTTTGTCCGGCCCATTTTGGCAGACATCTACATACAGCACTGGTAATGGGTCCAGCTTTCTCGCTGCCACTAAACAGCTTGGTTTAGAAGGTATAATTGCTAAACGGCTCAATAGTATATATCTTCCCGGAAAGCGCACTGATGATTGGCTTAAAATAAAGAATCATAAACGACAGGAGTTAGTTATTGGCGGCTGGGTGCCAGGCAAGGGCAGCCGCGTCGGCCGAATTGGCGCTCTTATTGTCGGGTACTATGACACCTCACCTGACCATAAAACAAGAATTGACCAGCGGCATAAACTTATCTATGCGGGTAAAGTTGGAACAGGATTTTCAACTGCCGAACTCGATAAATTAGGCAGTTTATTGACCAAACTTAAATGCGATTTAAGTCCATTCGCAGCAAAAATCCCTGTTAAAGATGCCATTTTCGTCGAGCCACGCTTAATAGCCGAATTCGAGTTTACTGAATGGACGGCTGGCAACACTTTGCGTCATCCGTCATATAAGGGCTTACGTACAGATAAGGATCCTCTATCAGTAATCCGTGAGACCTAGATTAGCAAGGAGGTATGGTAATGCCAAGGCCGATGTGGAGCGGTTCAATTAGTTTTGGGCTTGTAAATATCCCCATAAAACTATATAGCACTGTTAAGCGAAAATCGCTGCAGTTTCATCAGCTACGCCGCGGCGACGGATGCCGTATACGTTTGAAAAAAGTATGTTCTGCTGATAATAGCGAAGTCGCCAACGAGGATATTGTGAAAGGCTATGAAATCTCACCCGACCGGTATGTAATAGTCTCTCCTGACGAGCTAGAGGCCTTATATCCTAAAGCGTCTCGCAGCATTGAAATCGAAGACTTCGTGCTGCTTGAGCAAATAGACCCAATTTATTTTGAACAATCCTATTACCTAGTGCCTGACAAAGGAGCCGGTAAAGCTTATAGTCTATTACTTGAGGCTATGCGGCAATCCCAAAAGGTAGCAGTCGCCAAAATGGTATTGCGCAATAAACAGCATCTCACAACCATTAGGCCTAATGGCCGGGCGCTGACACTCTCAACAATGCATTTTGCCGATGAAATAGTAAGCCAAGACCAACTTGACGATTTACCTGCAGAAGATAACAAACCTGAAAAGCGCGAGCTTGCTGTTGCTCTTCAGCTCGTTGAATCGCTGTCGTCAGATTTTAACCCGGCAAAATATCATGATGAGTATCGTGATAAGGTCCTTGAAATGATAGAAAAGAAAGCTGAAGGCCAGGACCTTGTTACGCAGCAGCCTATCGCTGAGCCAGGTGCTAAGGTCATTGACCTTATGGCGGCATTAGAGGCCTCACTATCAGCTCTCAAGAAAAACCCTGCAAAACCTCCACCAAAATCAGCAAAACCGAGGAGGAAAAAAGCCAGTGCCCAGTAATAAAATCCTAATAACAATAGATGGTGTTGAACTTAAGGTTTCAAATCTGGATAAAGTTTTTTATGCCGAATCCGGCTTTACAAAAGGGCAAGTAATTGATTATTATATTCGAATTGCTCCAGCTTTGCTTCCCCACTTAGAGGGACGGCCGCTAACTTTGAAACGGTATCCGAACGGGGCCGCCAGTAATTTTTTTTATCAAAAAGAGTGTCCAGCGTCCCGTCCCAAATGGCTACCAACCGTACCTGTTTGGAGTGAAAGAAATAAACGAGCAGTAAATTTCTGTCTTGTAGAAAATCTCCCGGCCCTAGTCTGGGCAGCGAACCTAGCAGCTCTAGAACTTCACACTTCGTTATCACTCGCTGATAATATTATGCGTCCCACAATGTTGGTTTTCGACCTTGATCCAGGCCCGCCCGCAACAATAATTGAATGTACGCAAGTCGCACTGTGCCTACGTGATTTCTTTAACAGGCTAAACTTACAGAGCTTTCCCAAAACTTCTGGCTCGAAAGGCTTGCAAGTCTATGTACCGCTAAATACCAAAACGAGCTATGACCAAACTAAACATTTTGCCCACACGCTAGCTAAAATGTTAGAAAGCAAGCATCCGGCTCTTATTGTTTCTAATATGCGAAAGAATCTGCGTACTGGTAAAGTATTTGTTGACTGGAGTCAGAACGATGATCATAAAACTACCGTTTGCGTATATTCAATGCGAGCTCGCGCGCTTCCTACCGTTTCCACCCCCGTAACCTGGGATGAGGTAGAGACGGCATATGAAACTAAAAATGCTCAATCTTTAATATTTACCTCCGACCAAGTGCTTGAACGTTTTTCCCGGCTAGGGGACTTATTTCAGCCGGTTCTTACCCTCAAGCAGCACCTTCCAAAGCTAGATAGCAAAAGCGACTGCTAAAAAGCAGCCGCTTAATTTTATAGTTTAGGACCGGCATTCACAATCTCTTCCGGCATATCTTCTTTAAACTTAGCAAAATTCCTAACAAAAAGATTAGCCAATTTGTGAGCTTGTCGGTCATAGTCTTCCTTATTCGTCCAAGTATTACGCGGCTGTAGAACCTCCGACGGAACATTTGGACATTCGGTAGGAATATAGACATTGAAAATAGGATCAAGTTCATACTTCACATCGTTGAGCTTACCTTCAGTTGCCGCAGTTACCATAGCCCGCGTATAATTTAATTTCATCCGCTTACCTACGCCATACGGCCCGCCAGACCATCCAGTGTTAATGAGGAAAACATTAGTGTTATGCTTTTCCAAATTATCGCCAAGTAACTTAGCGTATACCAATGGCGAAAGCGGTAAGAAAGGCGCCCCAAAACAAGTGGAAAAAGTAGCTTGCGGTTCTGTAATTCCCCGCTCCGTACCGGCTAACTTACTGGTATATCCTGATAAGAAGTGATACATTGCCTGTTCCTTGGTGAGTTTGGCAATAGGAGGCAATACGCCAAAAGCATCTGCTGTTAGAAACACAACTGTCTTTGGATGTCCGCCAGTGCTAGGCACAAGCGCGTTAGGGATATATTCTATTGGATATGCTGTTCGGGTATTTTCGGTTATAGATTGATCATCATAATCGGCGATTCTGCTGTCCCCATCGACTACTACATTCTCAAGAACAGCACCAAATTTTATAGCCTCCCAAATTTGCGGTTCGGTCTCTTTACGAAGGTTGATGCACTTTGCGTAACATCCTCCTTCAATATTAAAGATTCCCGCTTCGCTCCAGCCATGCTCGTCGTCACCGATTAGACGGCGATCCGGATCAGCTGATAACGTAGTCTTGCCGGTTCCACTCAAGCCAAAGAACAGTGCTGTATCGCCGTTTGTACCGGCGTTTGCTGAGCAATGCATCGACATGATACCACGCTTAGGTAAAATGTAATTCATGACAGTGAAAATAGATTTTTTCATTTCACCGGCATAATGGGTGCCGCCTATTAAAACCATCCGCTGTTCAAAGTTCAGAACAACAAAAGCTTCCGAATTTGTTCCATCGATCTCAGGATTTGCCTTGAACCCTGGTAAGCAGATAACCTTATAATCCGGATTTACATTCTCAGGAACAGTATCAGGACGAACAAACAATTGATGCACAAATAAGTTCTGCCACGCAAATTCGTTAATAAATCTTACTTTTATGCGGTTGCTTTCATCGGCACCAGCAAAACCATCAAAAACAAAGACTTCCCTATTTTGAACATAAGCCAACATCCGGTTGTAAAGTTTATCAAACTTCTCTACGGAAAATGGCCTGTTGCTATTCCAGTCAATATCATTATGTACCGTCGGCGCATCAACAATAAACTTATCATTTGGTGAACGTCCTGTATATTTGCCTGTCTCAACACGAAACGCGCCAGTCGAAGTTAATATGCCTTCTTTCTTGGAGAGCGCCACTTCAACTAATTCCGCCGGGCTTAAGTTGTAATAAACTTTGTTAACGCCCTTTATAATTTCACTAGCTCTTTCATTGAGTTCGATTCGCACGGCTATTCACCACCCTAAAATATATATATTTAATAATACACCTTACTATTATAGCACAAATTATATATATGGTGGTCTAGTTCTACAAATAGGCTAATTAATTAACCCAATTAAATATAATTTATGTAAATAAGACATTACTAACTAATTGTTGCATTTCTTCCTTAGCACAAATCCCAGTATGCCGGATAGCATCTGTTTTTAAATTTTTAAGCCCAGTAGGAATCTCTAAGCTGGTAATCCGTGAGATTTGGTCAAGCATGTCAAATTCATTTTGGAGCTTGGTAACGTCATTAATATCAGCAATTGCTGCTAAAACACTATCATTAAATTTAAAAGGGCTGGCTGTAGATAATACTACTAATGGTGTATTGTCGCCCGTCTGCGCTCGGTACTTATCTCCGGCTTCCCATGCTACGGCAGTGTGCGGGTCAATTAGATAACTTGAAGTGTGGTAGACTCGGCGGATCGTTTCGATTGTCTTTTCATCGTCTACCCAATCAGCCCAAAAGATTTCATTAAGATCAGCTAAATAATCATACCCAATTTCATAATAGCCTTCTACAGACAACTTATTCATCCATTCAGATATTAATGCTGTATTCTTATTCGTAATGTGATACAACAATCGCTCTAAATTGCTAGATATTAAAATATCCATCGATGGAGAAATTGTCTTATGGAACTCTCGCCGGCGATCATATCGGCCTGTCCTAAAGAACTCTGTTAAAACGTTGTTGTGATTAGATGCGCAAATTAACTTTTTAATCGGCAAACCCATCATTTTTGCATAATAACCTGCTAGAATATTGCCAAAGTTGCCGGTTGGAACAACGAAATTAACAGGCTGTCCTATCTTAACCCGCTTCTGTTTAACTAGATCTGCGTAAGCACTGAAATAGTAAACAATCTGTGGCAATAGCCTGCCCCAGTTTATAGAATTGGCTGATGACAACCGGAAACCACGCTCAGCTAACTCTCTTTTATACACTTGATCATTGAAAATTTTCTTAACACCGGTTTGAGCATCATCAAAATTGCCTTTAACAGCGGCTACTGAAACATTACTGCCTTGCTGGGTTATCATTTGCAAGCGCTGGATTTGGCTAACACCATCCTGCGGGTAAAAAACAATGATCTTCGTTTGCTCGACATCTTTAAATCCTTCTAAAGCCGCTTTACCAGTATCCCCGGATGTCGCGACAAGTATTACGATTTCGTCTGTTTCGCCTGTTTTGGACAATGCAATAGATAAAAGCTGCGGTAATATTTGCAGTGCCATATCTTTAAATGCACTTGTTGGTCCGTGCCACAATTCCAAAACATACTTATCATCACCAGCAGAGATAAGGGGCGCTATTTCTTTACAATCAAATTTCGACTCATTATACGCTCGATTAATGCATGCCTCAATTTCCTCTTGACTATAATCAGGCAAATATGGGTTTAAAACAGCTAATGCTCTTTGCTGGTACGAATAATCTCCTAAGGCTTGCAGTTGTTGTAGATCAAACTGAACCAGAGCGTCCGGAACAAAAAGGCCTCCATCACTGGCCATTCCTAATTTAATCGCCTCTGCGGCGCTATACTTCCCTTCTCCACCCCTTGTACTAATATACATAATCTGCCCCTTTCCTATTAACTAGCTGCAGTAATTTCTTTTTCAATTATAGTTTCGCATTATGACGAACAATAATAGCAGCAGAGAATGCCCCCTAAGTTTCTATTATTCCCAAACAGCTATCGAGCATAATTTAGCCTCGACAACTCCCGCCAGATCGTTAGGGTTTACGACAATCTGACAACCGCGGATGCCTGCGCTGATGGCAATTGTCGGCCATTCTAAACAGCTTTCATCCAAAAACACAGGGTATCGTTTTTTGGCACCGAGCGGCGAAACACCGCCCCTAATATAACCTGTTAGTCCCAAAACTTCTTTAAGATGTACCATCTCTACCTTTTTATTGGCACTTTCCTGAGCAAGCGCTTTAAGATTGAGTTCAGCAGAACCCGGTATACATGCCATTAACACACCGGTCTTATCACCGCGTGCCACTAAGGTTTTAAAAACTTGCTTGGCTGGCATACCTATCTTCCGTGCAACACTTTCAGCGCTAAGGTCGCTCTCTTCCACCTTATATTCAGACAACTTATATGAAATCTTAAGATTATCTAAAATCCTAGCCGCGTTAGTTTTTTTCAATTTTCTCCCTCTTTGTCAGCTAAACCTTTATAAAAATTAAAGTGTTACTAATTCATAGTCAAGTGACCCCATGCCTATTTCGGCTGCGTGCTGTATCTGAATCATTGCGTCATGGTGCTTATATGCCATTTCGGCTAAATTTTTACCATGCGCCTTTGCAGTCAAATCCATAGTTGCTTTTTCAACTGCTACGGGATCAGTAGAAACAAGTATGCCAATATCAGGTATCATTTTATCCTGCTTAACATTAAAACAGTCACAGTCCTTAGTCATATCGATTAGGACGTTGAAAAATATGCATTTTCCGGCCTTCTCTTTAACAACGCCATAAGCATGTTCGGCCATGCTGCGCTGCATATAGCCCGATTCTGCGCCCCAGTCATACTTTACTGCATCGAAACGGCATACGGCCAAACATTCACCGCAGCCAATACACTTGTCAGTCATAATATAAGCTTTGCCGTTTTTTTCAATAATAGCGTTTTCTGGACACCACTTAATGCACTTTTGGCAAAACCTGCAGCTATTAAGTACTTCTGGCGACATCTTTGAGTGCTGACGCATTTTACCCATTCGACTCGCCAGACCCATGCCAAGATTCTTTATACATGCTCCTAGCCCTGCAGCAACATGGCCAGTCGGATGTGAAACAACAATCAGGGCATCTGCAGCCATAATCTCACGAGCGACTTTGACTGAATTATGTAACTTTCCTTCAATAATAACTTCGTATTCGCTGTTGCCGGTTAGACCATCAGCCATTATGAACGGTGCCCCAACGTTATCAATTCCAAAACCGTGGCGGTGAGCATGCATTAAATGCTTGACAGCATTTTCTCTTTCGCCTTTGTATAATGTAGATGTCTCCGTTAGAAAAGGTAAAGCTCTTTTTTGCTTTACTTTCTCAACAATTTCACGTATCAGTGCAGGTTTAATATGAGTTGTGTTTTTATGTTCACCTACATGGAGCTTTATAGCTACAAAATCATTTTCGTCAATAACTTGGGCTGCGTCCGAAAGTTCAAGCACTTTGCGCATAGCATTCGCCTGTTCCGCTTCAGGCAGACCGTCTGCAAGCGGTAAAAAATAAACTTTGGCAGACATGAATTCACCCCTGATTCAATTTTTTATCTAATATATTGATAGTATTTTTCACAGTATATAATTGTTGCCTTATTTTGTCAAACGATACAACCTTAGAACTCTACAGTCATATGCTTTACTTTTACATTACCAATCGCTTTCAATTCTTTCTCAAATTCTTCTAGCTCCAATCCTTCACCGCATAATTGCAGGAGAATCATCCCTCGGTTGCTACACTGGTCTACCGAACTATCATTTAAACCCAGCCTAACGCGAATATGACAGCCATATTTAGTTAATACATCCTGAACATGAATAGCCGTTTCTGTTCTATTCTCCTGAACAATCGCCATAATTGTTGAACAACTCATTTATAATCCCTCCAAAAGTTTTATTATTTTAGTTTTGTATTTTACTAAGCAATTAAAACTCCTTTATAAAAGAGAAAAAATTTTGTGTATACAAGGATTTGACATTTTTCCCTTGAAATATTATTGGTTGTTATGAATTACTCCATTTTACTAGTATGACCAATTCTCATTCAGGTAATTTATAGCATAATAACGATTGTCTTTATTTTAAAGGACAACTCGGTTTCGAGAAGAATAGTATTACACTTAAACAGCTAATATTAAATACTGGCTTTAGGTAAGAAAAATGAGGTGACCCGCTTGTTAAAAGTCGCATTAGGCCAAATGGAAATTGTACCAGGCAGGCCAGACTTAAATACACAGACAATGCTTTCAATGATTGAACAAGCCCGTAAAACTCAGGCCGACATTATAGTTTTTCCGGAAATGGCCATTCCCGGCTATCTTCTGGGCGATACTTGGGAGCAATCTGCTTTTCTGCGTGATTGCGAAGAATACGGCCGCCAAATAATCGCTGCATCAACTGATATTTGTATAGTATTCGGCAATGTCGCAATGGATTGGCAAAAATTAAACGACGATGGTCGTGTACGTAAATACAATGCCTGCTTTGTCGCTTATAATAATAAACTATTGGGCGGCGATAATTTCCCGTATCCTTTCCGGATCAAGACACTTCATCCCAACTATCGCGAATTTGATGCCTCCCGCCACTTTCACAGTTTAAGAAAGCTTGCAAGTGAACTGGGACAGAAGATTGAAGACTTATTACAGCCTGTAAGACTCCGTCTATCAGGTCAGGCTCTTAGACTAGGATGTATTCTTTGCGAAGATGACTGGTGCGATAATTATCCGGCTAAACCGCTCGCAAGTATTCAAAACAATGGCCCCGTCGACTTGTTGATAAATATTTCCAGTTCACCGTATATTATCGGCAAAAACAATAAACGCAACCGCGTTTTTTCCAAACAAGCCGCCGAAACTGGCGTACCTTTAATATATGTTAATAATGTCGGAGTGCAGAATAACGGTAAAACCATATATACATATGACGGCTTTAGTACGGTTTATGATGCCCTTGGACAAGTTGTCGATTATTGCGAACCTTTCACTTCAAAATTAAAAGTTGTTAAATTGCATGCTGATTCGCGCATCTCTACCAATCCTATTTCTGTTCCTAACGACAACGACATTTCTAGCGTATATCAAGCCATAACCTACGGCATTAAGAAATTCATTAATGCAATCGGTCTCAAGAAAGTAGTTATCGGCGCATCGGGCGGGATCGATTCGGCCGTAAGCGCTGCTTTATATGCCAAAATCGTCGGACCTGAGAACTTACTTTTAATAAATATGCCTAGCATTTACAACTCGCAGACTACAAAAGACTTATCGCAAACTCTAGCCCGCAATTTGGGTTGCCATTACGCTGTAATGCCAATCCAGCATTCTGTTGATTTCACGGTCGAGCAATTAAGTAATACCCAAATCATCAATTATACTACAAACTTACACTCCAACTTGCTCGTTTCAGCTTTTGTCACTGAAAACATCCAGGCACGGGACCGCTCAGCCCGTATTCTTGCCGGAGCAGCAGCAGCATTTGGGGGCGGCTTTACTTGCAACGGAAATAAAAGTGAGATGACCGTCGGCTATTCTACACTTTACGGCGACTTGGCAGGATTCCTCGCCGCTCTAGCTGATTTATGGAAGCATCAGGTATATGACTTAGCCCGCTATCTAAATGAGCATATTTACAAGCGAGAAGTAATTCCCCAAGCGACTATAGCTATTGTTCCTAGTGCTGAGCTATCCTCTGCACAATCTGTTGACCAAGGTAAAGGTGATCCTATAATTTATCCCTATCATGATTTTTTATTCCGATCTTTCATCGAATGGTGGAATAAACCGACACCGGAAGACATTTTGCGTTGGTACAGCCAGGGTATCCTCGAAGAGAAGCTTGGTTGTACGCCGGGCCTTGTAAATACGATATTTGATGGACCTCACGAGTTTATTAATGATTTGGAAAGATGGTGGAAACTTTTTTCTGGCATGGCTGTCGCCAAGCGTATTCAAGCACCGCCAGTATTGGCAATAAGCCGACGGGCTTATGGCTTAGATCATCGCGAAGCACAAAACGGAGCCTACTTTACTGCTGAATATTATAAACTTAAAGACCAATTATTAAAGGATTAAAAAGAAGTCAGCCATTTCTCGAATGGTTGACTCTTCTTGTTTATCGGCGACGAAATACCAGCCAGCCAAATACTGTAGCGGCCAAAATTATCAGCACAACCGGTAATGCTACTAACATTATTAACGCCACAATACCTGCCCCGAATAGTAATCTTGGTATAAGTCCTATACCGCCCAAATTAAATTTAGCATGGCGAACATATATCCTGCTGCTAGATCCAAATTTATCGTTTTGACTGTGATATCGAAAATTCTCATCTTGCTCAATAGTCATACCGCCAAATTGCTCGCGCTCCGCCTCTGTCATAACTCGCACTTGGCTGAGCACAGCGTTGCATACTGCACAAATTTCTTGTCCGGGCTGGTATTCAGCTCCGCATTCTAAACAACGATTACCTATCTCTCCCACCTAAAAACCCCCTTTTTTAGGGCAAAAATATTAGATACATAAACCCTTCTTCACTGATATAGCGCGCGTCAAATCTTTGTACTTTTAAAGCAGAAAACAATTTATTATAGTTACTGCGGATACTTGACGCCGAAACACCTAAGTCACTGGCTAAATCCTCGGCAACTACATGAGCTATATTATTAATCTGCGCGTAAGCATAAAGCAAGGTTGCTGCCCAAGTCCCTGGCTTTCGGATAATCACTTTAGCTACCTGACAATAATCATGCCAAAGCTTGCGCATTTGTCTTACATCGTAGGCCGAAAAACGATAGTCAAACGCCACTTGGTCCATAAGGACTAAAACATCGTTATTAGGAATATTAGTTTCGGTAATTGTTGGATAACTTCGTTCCAAATATTCTGGGTTAATTACATTTACCTTTGCCAATCTCACCAATACATCAATACTATGGCGCACTGCCTGAGCGTGGCGGGCAAAAAAGTCGTCTAATTTATTGATTTGCTGACCTATAATTAACAATTGGTGCTGCCGTAATATTTCTTCCTTAATTCGCTTACGTAATTTAGGGCTGACTTCTATGCTTGTAACATAATTTATCATCACCATTCCCTGAGAAAAGATATGACCAAAGAACAAAAGCTTTCTTAACGTTTTATAATCAAATTCGGGAAAAGGTAATTGAAATGTTTCCTCTGTGAATAAATTGGTACATTCAACCCAGTCCTGGTTTATTACCTTGCTTATATAAAAAACACTAAACTTAGCATTTAGAAGATTCTTTAATATCTCCCGTTCATCACTTGTTAATCTTTCACCAGCGTTTAGATAAAAATGGGACAACGGCGTGACATCAGTTTTTAGTAAATGGTAGTCAAAAAGAAAGTAATCCCAGAAACCAAGCCAGAAATCATCCTGGTCATCATCAGGGGCCCCTTCAAATGGACCTGTGTATAAATATAATGCGCGATCAAAGTCATCGTTAAAGTTCTCTTGTTGAAAATAGCATCCTAATTTAACCATTAACCGCTCGACAGCCCCGGTTATCTTTTCACTTATTTCTTCCGTGCTAGCCGGCGACATCTTGCTTAAAACATTATCAACATCATCATCGAATAGCGATACTGTATTACTAATCGAAGTAGCCGCCGTTAAATTGAGCTTATTATCACCGGCAATGATTTTCGCGGCATCTTCAATGACTTCTGAACCAAAAATTGCCTTCTTAGTTTGCAAATATTTATAAAACTGAATTAATACATCGAAATACTGCCGCACATTACTTATATTTTTATCGAAGTCAGACATATTTTCAGCAAGCCATTCAACCCCGGTACTATATTCTGTAATGGTAACCTCATCGAGATCATTAATACCGGCGTAGGCCAGATATAACAAAAACATCTCAATATTTCGCCATAAGTTCTTTAATTCTTTATCTGTAGCACCTTGCCAGGCCTTCTGGCGCAAAAAACCTTCTACCCATTCCTTTTTAACAGCAATTTCATAGCCGGCATCCTCATCATAGAAGACTCGCACCTGTTCATAGGCATTTTTCATTAACACAAGAACTCCTTTATACCAATCAATGCAAATTATTATAACATTTTTAGCCCCAATAAACTAGTATGCCGCTATGATACAACGCTAAACCAAAAATAATCCCACAGCCATATAGAATGCTTTAGCTCATGCTATATGGCTGTGGGATTAACCCAATTTACATTTTAGAAACGGAAGTCACGTTTTCCCACGGTAAGTTCAGCCAAATGTTCCATTGCAATTGCACGAACCTTTTCATTCGTAATACAAAGTAGTTCTTTTGCAATTACGGCCTCGCCTTTTGCTTTAGTATCCGCAGAAGCATAATCCTCTAAATATTCCTTTAACGTCATTAATGCATTCGGCTGACAGCAGTTTGCAATTTGTCCGGATTTTACCAGGCTCATAAATCGATCTCCAGTACGCCCTTCGCGATAGCAAGCAGTACAGAAGCTTGGGATATGGCCCATAGTTAATAGCCAATTTACAATTTCATCTAAAGTACGCTTATCGCTTATATCAAACTGCGCTGAATTATCCTCCTCGGCCTCCGGTTCAACATATCCCCCTACACTGGTACTTGAACCACCGCTGATTTGGGATACACCGAGCTGAAGCACACGTTCACGAACTTTTTGGGATTCACGAGTTGAAACAATCATTCCTGTGTAGGGAACAGCAATACGAAGCACTGTTACGATTTTGGCAAATATATCATCGGAAATAGCATTAGTAAAGTCTTCCGGGTTAATATCGTCTGCAGGACGAATTCGCGGCACGCTGATAGTATGTGGACCAACACCCATTGTAGCTTCCAAATGCTCAGCATGCATAAGGAGACCAACGAAATCATAACGATACATATTTAAACCAAACAAAACACCTAGGCCCACATCGTCAATTCCGCCTTCCATTGCACGATCCATAGCTTCAGTATGGTAGGCATAGTCGCTCTTAGGTCCAGTTGGATGCAGCTCTTCATAGGCTTTTTTATTATAAGTTTCCTGAAACAAAATATATGTGCCAATACCCGCTTCCTTAAGCTTGCGGTAGTTTTCGACAGTCGTGGCGGCAATGTTCACATTAACACGGCGGATAGCGCCATTTTTATGCTTTACATTGTAAATAGTTTTGATACTTTCCAATACATATTCAATAGGATTGTTTACCGGGTCCTCTCCTGTTTCCAAAGCCAAGCGCTTATGCCCCATGTCCTGTAAAGCAACTACTTCACGGGCAATCTCATCCTGTGAAAGTTTTTTACGGGAAATATGTTTATTCTTATGATGATACGGGCAATATACACATCCGTTTACGCAGTAGTTGGATAGATACAACGGAGCAAACATTACAATTCTATTGCCGTAGAATTTTTGCTTAATTTCCCGTGCTAGGGACATCATTTTTTCATTCAGATCATCTAAATCACACTCTAGAAGCACTGCCGCTTCGCGGTGATTTAGTCCCTTGCAATCCTTTGCCCGCTCTAAAAGACTTTCGATTAACTCACGATTGCTTTTATTTTTCTGAGCAAAGTCAATCGTCTCTAAAATCTCTTGGTCGTCAATAAATTCGGTTGCAATTTTTGATTTGCGATTATACATTGTCAAGACTCCTTTTTATTTATCCGAGCCAGTGCTCTATACTCACGCATATGCCTGTTAAGCATTCGTTAAAACATCAGTTTTTTTACTAAATATGTTTCAATTATATACCATCCAAGGATAATTTGCATTATCTGCCTTTTACCCTACGAAACATTATATCCCACAAGAGCATTTGTCTGTATACATTATAGAACAACCGTTCTATAATGTATACAGGTCATAAATATAAATGACCGCCTCTAATAGCGGCCTGATGACATATAGAAGAAATGCAATAATACCCAATTTGATGGTGAAACTAATCATGAAATTAAACGTTGGCGGTGAAAGAATGATTCCAGTTCCTGATATTATCGATCTCGGTCTAAGAGTCTTATTTATAGGGTTTAATCCTAGTATCCGCTCTTCTGAAACCGGACACCACTTCGCCGGACCCTCCAACCGGTTTTGGCGGCTTCTTTATGATTCCGGATTAACCGACAAAAAATTAATGCCCAGTGAAGATAAGCAATTATTAAAGTACGGTTATGGAATAACAAACATCGTCCCCCGCCCCACCCGAGCTGCGGCTGAAATAACTAGCCAAGAATATGAACTTGGTCGTGAAGAATTAAAGAAAAAGCTTACTACCTATCAGCCAAGATTTGCCTGTTATGTTGGGGTAGGTGTATATCATCAATTCGCCAAACGAAAAGACACGCAGTGCGGGCTTCAAAAAAACAGTGTTGTCGAGGGGGTTAGCGATTTTGTATTATCCTCATCGAGCGGGCTTAATCGTATTCCTTTGGAACAGCAGCTCTCCTTCTATATCGAACTAAAAAACCTTCTGTGCTGATAGCTGTAACTTCCGATACACATTTCACTAAAGATTTTGGTCAGTTAAATCGGCTTACTTGTCGGTTCTCTGAAGCTGACCTCGTTATTCATGCTGGAGATTATAGTGAATACTGGGTCCTAGATTATTTTAGAACGCATTTTAAATTCGCAGGCGTCTGGGGTAATGTGGACGATAATAAAATTAAAAAGTCTTTAAAAGAAAAGGAGCTATTACAGGTCGAATCTTTCCGAATTGGCATTT
>JAAYSF010000006.1 GCA_012523975.1 Veillonellaceae bacterium | reverse complement strand
CCATGATATGGTGACCCGTAAGGGAATCGAACCCTTGATACCGCCGTGAAAGGGCGGTGTCTTAACCGCTTGACCAACGGGCCGTGAAATGGTGACCCACGATGGACTCGAACCATCGACACCCTGATTAAAAGTCAGGTGCTCTACCGACTGAGCTAGTAGGTCATGGCTCCTCGAGTAGGACTCGAACCTACGACCGATCGGTTAACAGCCGATTGCTCTACCAACTGAGCTATCGAGGAATCTGGAATCATTGATTTATGTTAAGCCGCTTGTTAGCGACAGAATAAAATATTAACACATCTATTTAAACATGTCAACATGTTATTTTTACCATATCGTCAATGAATGTTTTTAAAATAAGTGGTCGGAGCGGCAGGATTCGAACCTGCGACCCCCTGGTCCCAAGCCAGGTGCTCTACCAAACTGAGCCACGCCCCGATATGGTGGCGGCGCAGGGATTTGAACCCCGGACACTGCGGGTATGAACCGCATGCTCTAGCCAACTGAGCTACGCCGCCTTATTAAAATGGAGCTGATGACCGGGATTGAACCGGTGACCTTATCCTTACCAAGGATACGCTCTACCGACTGAGCTACACCAGCAACTTATCGCAAATGGCTTACTAGCGTACATCTGCGTTGTTGCGACTGCGCTTCGGTGCTCAACGCAATTACCATTGCGATTCCGCTCCGATGCTCGCCGCGCCTAGCATCTGCACACTATTAAGCCATTTGCGGCCTTGTACCAGATACTATACTTGTCGCAGATACACTGAAACCAATTAGATATTTTGGTTGCGGGGGCAGGACTTGAACCTGCGACCTTCGGGTTATGAGCCCGACGAGCTGCCAGCTGCTCCACCCCGCGATGTGACATTTATAAACTTTACCACTTCTTAGCTTTGAAGTCAAGTGGTAAATGGTGGAGGGAGAAGGATTCGAACCTTCGAAGGCAGAGCCGGCAGATTTACAGTCTGCTCCCTTTAACCACTCGGGAATCCCTCCATTAGATAATGGTGCGGTCGAGAGGATTTGAACCTCCACGAAGTTGCCCTCACTAGAACCTGAATCTAGCGCGTCTGCCAATTCCGCCACGACCGCATCATCTTATTGTCTCGCTTCAGCTATAACACTAAAGGTCAACCACAGGGACTTATTTTACCAGTGAAATTTAGTTATGTCAAGATGGTTTTTAAAAAAATTCATCTATTTTAAAGGCATGGTCGTATAAATAATTTTACTTGCATACCCCTCAGTCATATCAAAGATTAAACGATTTGCTCCTGCCGGTTCAGTATCATAAATATAGTAAACATGTCCCCTCAAAACAGTTTTATAAGGCTTCCCATATGCCTTTGTAATCTTATAAGGTGTGGCACCTACTTTGACGCCGCGCTTTGTCTGATAGTCGCCATTATCAATGACCATATGTACTATTTGCCCGGATTCACTTATTACCGATATTTTTAGCCCCGGATACGAGAGATGCGTTAAGGGTGGTTGGCCGTATTCTTCATTAATTTTCTTTTTAGGCTCTCCTAACTTTGCGACTATACTGTCATAGTTGCTCGACAGCAGGTTAATTCCCTTAACAGTGAAATCGTCATGGGTCACTGCAGCTAGGCAGGGTGTTAATAGCATAGTTAAAACTACTATTAATGTAATTACAGTAATACTAATCCTTTTTATCATTAATTCACTCTCCTTAAATTCGCATTAGATACTTTACTTAGTTTCCCTCACCCGTCCTAAAATCCTTCCCTATAGGCAATGACCATCAGCAGTTCAAATGATCCAAATAAAAACTCTTCCTACGAAGTGCTTCTAGGAAGAGTCTTTTTATATTAAGCTTATATTGTTGGTATTTTAGTGCTCAACGAAGTTACCATTCTTAAAGATTAGTATTTCGCGCCCGTCCGCAGTTGTCCCTGTGATTTCAAGGTCTTCAGTCCCTATCATAAAATCTTCATGAACCAATGAATCATTAACTCCAATCGCGTCCAGTTCTTCCTTGTTCAGGTTTTCGCCACATTTTATACATACTGGATAAGCCTTTCCTATAGCAAGGTGGCACGAGGCATTTTCATCAAATAGCGTATTATAAAACAAAATATCCAGTTTTGAAATTGGTGAATCAAACGGAACTAATGCTACTTCGCCAAGATAATGGGAGCCTTCGTCAGTTTCGATTAGGCTCTTTAGAATTTCATAACCCTTTTCGGCGCTGTACTCTGTGATTCGTCCCTCCTTGAAAATGAATGAAAAGTTCTCAATGAGATTACCATTATAATTAAGCGGCTTGGCACTTACGACCCGCCCGTTGACACCCGTCTTTTTCGGCAATGTAAATACTTCTTCTGTGGGCATATTGGCGATGAATTCGACTCCTTCCGGACTATATTCAGAGCCGCCCAGCCAAATATGATTATCAGGTAGTTCAATCGTTAAGTCCGTTCCTAGTGAATTTTTGTAATGCAAGTATTTGAACTTATGAGAATTCAAAAATTCCATACTCTGTTTTAAATTACTTTTATGGTTTTCCCACGCCTTTACCGGATCATCGTTATCCACCCTGACTGTTTTGAATATAGCCTCCCAGAGTTTATCAACCGCCCGATCCACAGGCAGCTCCGGAAATACCTTGGCTGCCCAAGCCTTGGTCGGAACCGACGCAACACACCAGACGTTTTTATTGCTCATCAGTCTTTCCCGGTATTCTTTAAGCGCCATGCTGCTTGCTTTTTGTGCCCTAACTACTCTGCTTGCTTCTACATCTTTGAGGAGCTCGGGATCTTCTGCCGCAATACTTATAAAAGCAGCGCCCTGCCGTACATAAAACATAAAAAACTCTTTTTGCCAATCAGGAAATTCATCAAAAACTTCCTCAGGAGCCAAGAGATAGCGAATTTTGGTTGATAATTCATCAGTCCAGCGAATAACTACATCACGAGCGCCCTCCTTATAAGCCGCCTCGCTTACAACTCTGGTAAATTCAGCGCATTCAATCGGTGATGATATTACCAGAGTTTGATTCTTTTGAAGGTTGATCCCGGTCTTTACAATAAGACGGGCATATTTTTCAAGCAAAATCTTATTCAAAATTAAAACTCCTCCCACTTTAGTCGTTATTTACGTTCATCCGGACATGCTAAAGCTAAATTAATATGACAGTAGCCGCCCGGCGTCTTCATAAGATAATCCTGGTGATAGTTTTCGGCTGCTGAAAAATTTTTTATAGGCTCGACCTCTACAACAATCGGCTTATCATAGCCAGTTTGCATTTTTTGTACAAATTCTTTAATTACAGGTAAATCGCCACTGTCGTTATAATATATTCCTGTGCGATACTGCGTTCCCCGATCCGGACCTTGACGGTTTAGCGTGGTTGGATCTATTATCCGGAAAAAATGCTCCAGAACTTTAGGCAGCGGCAATATTGTCTCATCATATATTATCTCGCATATTTCTGTATGACCTGTTTGCCCCGAACAAACCTCCTCATAGGTAGGATTTTTAGTAAAACCTTGCCCATAACCTACCGTTGTATCTAGCACCCCTTTTAACTGCTGGAAATAAGCCTCGACACCCCAGAAACATCCTCCCGCCAGCCAAATTTTCTTCATTAGCGGCCTCCCTTTATCACTAGTCTAGCATAGATCAGTTTTATCAGATGACCAAGCTGCTGTAAGACTCCCACTTTATTGTACTAATATATGTCTGTTTTTACACTTAGAAATGCAGTCTGGTAAAAGTAATTGTAGTCTCTGTTGGTTAACTGGATTAAGTTGTTCACTTTTGAACTTCTTGGTATTAGAATAGATAATAGCGTAAAACTTAGGATATAATTGTCACATCATCTTTAGTGAAAGCAGGCCGATTATGAGATCATTTTCAGTATTTAAAATTTCGCCGGAGCACCAAGGCCTAACTGTAGAAGCTTATCTAAAACAGATACTCCACTACTCAGGCCGCAAGCTTCAAAAATTAACACGAAAAAAAGGCATATTGCTTAATAATAAACCGGTTTTTTTACAAAGGAATTTATCAGCAGCGGATACCCTGAGTATTCTCATCCTCGAAGATGCTTCCTACGGCGTACAGCCTGAAAAAGGGAGTATTACTATCCTTTATGAAGATGAGTGCCTGTTGGTATTAGATAAGCCGGCACGCCAGCTTGTGCATCCCGCAGGACGGACTAACTCCGGAACATTGGCAAATTATCTTGCCTTCCATTTTAAAGAACGTAATGTCGTCGCAGCCATCCGCCCTCTGCACAGGTTAGATCGTGATACATCAGGCTGTGTTATTTTTGCTAAAAATGCCGAAAGTCAGTCTAAACTAGAGCAGCAGCTAAAAGCCGGGCAATTAAAACGAACTTACCAAGCATTAGTCAAAGGATTTATTGAACCGCCAATTGGTACAATTAACGCCGCCATCGGCGCACATCCCCAGCATCCCAACCGACGGACAATTACGCCAACCGGTGAGCAAGCCATAACTCATTACAAAGTTCTCGAAAAATATAACAATGCATCATTGGTTGAGTTAAACCTGGAGACCGGCCGAACTCACCAAATCCGGCTGCATTTAGCCTACCTGGGAAATCCAATCCTTGGCGACGGTATGTATGGCGTACGCTCGCCCCTTATAGCCCGTCAGGCGCTGCACGCCTCCTCAGTAACCTTCTACCATTTAAAAGAAAAGCGCCAACTGACTGTTGACGCTCCTTTACCCGGTGATTTTACTCAAGCTATCGGAAATTTACGGCAAGCGGGTTTTTGCTAAGAATCCCATTATCTGCCCCGCGATAACCTTTTTGCCAGAAATATCAGGATGCAGACCATCTTGAGCATACTTTACCGGCAAGATACCCTTTTCATCGACTAAAGCCGAATAGATATCAACAACATAAGGCTGAGTTCTGAGAAATGCATTGACCTTGGCAAGCTCTAGCTGCCAGTTATCTGCTGTTGACTGATCGAAAACGCGCTCAATACGCTCAGGGTTTACCGGCGGCAGTGTTAAAAAGATCGGAATAATATCGTTAGCCTCGCACTTTTGTTTTATCGTTATTAAATCGGCAATTACTTCTTCACCTTTGGCACCGCCCCTTATGCTGTTACTACCGCCTAGTATTAAAAGATATTGCGGTTTAAAGGGCAATACATCGCTATCAAACCGATCAGCCAACATGGCCGAAGTATCACCGCTGCGCCCCAAGTTTTTGACCGGGAACGGCAAGTAAGCTGAATAGTCAAACCGCCTATCGGAAGGCGGGTTTGAAATAGCGCCGCCGCCATGAGTAATGCTGTCACCAAACGCAGCCCAATGATAACCGCCTGTGTGCACCTTAAACATAACCGCGTCAGAATAAGTCCCAATTGGCTGTCCTTCGTCGTTAAAGGCAATTACCCGCCAATAATAAGTGCCGGCCTCTCGGAACGCTTCCAAATCATAATAATCAAAGCCCCTGCCCATAGAATAAACACGCACTCTAAATTGTGACGGTTCTGTCCCATTCGGGTTCTCAGGAGATTTATTCGTTACCTCAATCTCATACCGTTCTGCTCCTAGCACCGGGATCCAAGAATACACCGGATATAATAGCGCCGGCTGCCTGTTATGATAAGCTGTCGTAGCAGGCTTTGTCGGATTGATCTCACTTTTTTCTAAAGCTACTGGTTCAGTGAACGGTCCTATCGGATTTTGTTCTAAATCTAACGGCCTGACCCGATAGTAGAGCTTACTTATATCCCGTTCACCTAGCTCAGATAAACTGATTTCAGTGCCTGGTGTATAAATGTATGGTGTTGTGTATACAACGTTTTCCTGAGGCGCCTGCTTATTGCTGCGAATAGCAATTTCGGCTATTTCAAGTTCGTACATTACGGCATCCTGAGCACTTGGCCATAACAGCTGAATTTTGCCTGGCTGGGCAAATGATGGCGCTGCTAATAAAACTAAAGCGCTTATTACTAAAATTATTTTATATAGTTTCAAAAACTTCGCCTCGGCTTATTAACAAATTTGGACTTCTCTTATATTTATTATACGTATAAGAGTTAAACCCTTTTGGTAATCCGAACCCTATCTGTGGCACAATTATCCAGATAATGATAAAGAGCCCGCTGTGGCCGAACAACCGACAACAGCGGGCTCTAACATTTAAATCTTACTTTTTAAGCAGTTGCTGACCAGCGATACCTGGCTTGGTCATTTCTTCAGGCGAAAGGATAATATCCATAGCTTCTTTAGTTAGCAAACCTTTTTCAAGAATAATCTGTCTAACAGGCCGACCAGTTTTATAAGCTTCCTTTGCCAGCATTGACGAGTTTTCATAGCCAATATGCGGCAGCAAAGCTGTAATAATACCAACACTCTTATCTAGCCATTCTTCACATTGCTCAACATTGGCTTTAACACCTTTTACGCAATGGCTAGTGAAGGCGTTAACAGCATTCGTCAGATATGAAATCGAGTTAAAAATATTGAAAGCCATTACAGGTTCCATTACATTAAGTTCGAACTGGCCATTTTCAACGCCCATAGTTACCGCCAAATCATTGCCGATAACTTGGTAACAGGTCTGGTTAAGCACTTCCGGAATAACCGGGTTTACTTTGCCAGGCATGATGGATGAACCAGGCTGACGCGGCGGTAGGTCAATTTCATGAAGCCCACAGCGAGGACCTGACGCCATCAGACGGAAATCATTAGCAATTTTAATGAGCACTAAGGCAGTAACTTTGAGTGCAGACGATACATCAGCAAAAGCATCGGTATTATTTGTTGCATCAATTAAATCATCAGCTGTTACAAACGGTTCGTCCGTTATCTCAGCAAGTTGTTTCGCAACCTCGATGATATACTCAGGCTCAGCATTAAGACCCGTACCAACGGCAGTTGCGCCCATATTTATGGCATATAAATGATGCAAAACACTCTCAATACGGCCGACGCCGCGACGAACTGCTGATGCATAGGCAGCCATTTCTTGGCCAAGCGTGACAGGCACGGCATCCTGAAGATGAGTCCTACCCATTTTAAGAACATGCTTAAATTCAACAGCTTTTTCATCAAGGGCGTCCGCAAGTCCGCGCAATGCGCTAATTAAGATGCGTCCTTTACGAACAATGCAAACCTTGATTGCTGTGGGAAAGGCATCATTAGTTGACTGAGCCATATTAGCGTGGTTATTCGGAGAAATTCGATCATAATTGCCTTTTTTATCACCAATAATTTCAAGCGCGCGATTACACAGAACTTCGTTAGTGTTCATATTAATTGAAGTACCTGCGCCGCCTTGGATTGGATCTACCGGAAACTGGTCATGTAACTTACCGCTGATAAGCTCGTCTGCTGCAGCTACAAGAGCTTCGCCGATAGTCTTGTCTAAACGTCCAGTTGCCATATTGGCTTTGGCAGCCGCTTTTTTTACCATAGCCAAAGCAATAATAAAATCTGAATCAATTTTTTGGCCGGTAATTTTGAAGTTTTCCATTGCTCTAAGAGTTTGCACACCATAGTAAGCATCATCTGGTAATTGCAATTCACCTAGAAAATCATGTTCTAACCGCATAATTGTTCCCCCTAAAGTTAAAATTATTCTACATTTCCTATTTTTTAGTAATAAGTTAAAATACGACAAAAATCAAAAATGTCCTTCTATAGTTTAAACTATCAAAGTTAATTTATTTTCATCCAGGTAATAAGCCCTAGCCAAATTCGGTAAAAGCTCTACTGGCAAACATTATAATAGAGACCTGAACAACGCTAAAGTCTAACTAAAAAACAGCCCGTTACCGGGCTGTCTATAACTATCTGCCTTTAAATACAGGCTGGCGTTTTTCCAAAAAGGCTTGCATACCTTCTTTTTGATCCTCAGTCGCAAAACAAAGCCCAAATACTTCGGCCTCGTAAGCCAGTCCGGAATCGAGGTCCATATCTAAACCTTCATTCACGGCTGCCTTGCACATTTTTACTGCTATTTCGCCCCTCTGCATTATTTTTCTGGCGATATCGCGAGCAGTAGTAATTAGTTCTTCGGGTTTTACTACTCTATTTACCAAACCGATTCGATAAGCCTCTTGAGCATCGATCATTTCACCCGTAAACAGCAGCTCCTTGGCCCTACCTTTGCCGATTAGACGCGGCAACCGCTGCGTACCGCCGAATCCGGGCGGTATGCCAAGACTCACTTCCGGCTGACCAAATTTTGCTTTTTCTGATGCGATTCTGATATCGCAGGCCATTGCCAACTCGCAGCCACCCCCGAGCGCATAGCCGTTAACAGCCGCAATTACAGGTTGGGGAAGATTGTCAATTTTGTTAAAGACCGCCTGCGCCAATTTACCCCATTTTCGGCCTTCTATAGCTGTCATCGACTGCATCTCGGCTATATCGGCGCCAGCCACGAATGACTTTTCGCCGCTTCCGGTAACAATAACAACCTTTACACTATTATCCTCAACCAACTCACTGAACAGCGCCTCAATTTCGGTGATAGTCGCCCGATTTAAAGCGTTTAATACTTTAGGCCGATTAATCGTTACAATACCGATGCCATCTTCTACTTCAAACAACAGATTTTCGTATTTTGTCACCCGAAGTCACTCCAGTCCTAATAATTAATTAAGGCAGCAACCTGATTTAATATTACTCCTTCCATGCTGTTTTTACCTGCTTCTAATTGACAAATAGCTTATTCGCTGATGGAATATACCAGCTGACCTTTTACAAAAGTCATAACCACTTTTGTCTTCTCGATATCAAGAGGGTTTATGGTCAACAAATTCTGATCCAGTACCACTAAATCGGCTAACTTGCCAACTTCTATTGAGCCAGTGTCTTTATCTAAGAACATCATATATGCACTGTTAATTGTAAAACTCCGAATCATCTGCCGAACGGTTGCCCGTTCCTTTTTATTAAGCAGATATCTATCATCATCGATATCTGTAATTTCTTCTACACCATGTAAAGTACCATTATCAATATTTCGTGTTACACCTACCTCAATAGCTAACAAAGGATTAGGCACTATTGTCGCCGGATAGTCTGACGATGAAGCCACAACAACATTATTCTTAAAGAAAGTTGCTAGCGGAAATTCCTTTTCGGCCCGTTCACCCAGAAACTTGTAATCTACATGATGCCACCAGTCAGGCCCCTTAAACTGCCAATAAGGCTGAACACTGGCAATAACGTTGAGGTTTTTAAACCTTGGTATATCCTCATCGGCAACAAGCTGTAGATGTGTTATAACATTGCGATGATTCCCTGGAACTTTAGTTTGAGCGTATTCAAAAGCATCTAAAACTCTTCGCGTTGAACCGTCGCCGGTAGAATGAACATGAATTGATAGCCCGCAGCTGTTTGCCTCACAGAAAGCCTGCTCAAGCAATGCGGTATCCCAGAGAAACTCACCATAATAGTTATCCCCTTTGCCTGCTCCTGGCATATAAGGAGCAAGCAAAAAGCTTGTGCCGCCTTCGACAACGCCATCTGTAAAGAATTTAGCTGATATAACCTTTAAATTAGGCGACTTAAACTGACCAACCACGCGCTTGATACCATCAAACTGGGCTTTAATATCCTCCTTAGGACTAACCGTCATGGCTCCGCCAACATGAAGCCCTAGCTTTCCGGCCTGCTGCAACGCATCAAAGGCTTTAAATATTTTTTCAAAAGCCAAACTTGCCATACACAGAATGCCTGTAATGCCAAAGCGGTGCATCTTGGCCTGAAAAGCTTCTATAGCAGCAGTTATTTGTTCTAGACTATATTCAGGTAACGCTATCAGCGACATAGCAGACTCTTTTAATGTCCCCCATAATTCGCCGGCAGCATTTTTCTCGATAATACCCCCGTCAGGAGCCTCAGTATCGGGGGTTATCCCGTTAACTTCCAAAGCCTTGGAGTTAACCCATAGGGTGTGTCCGTCATGAGCCCTTAATATTACCGGAATATCCTTAGTTACAGCATCAAGATGCTCTTTACGCGGCCCCTTGGTCAGCTCATCACCATGCAAAACAGCCCAGGACCAGCCACGGCCATAGACGGCTGAAATACCGGGATGCTTATCGATAAACTGCCTTACCGCTTCAGCATAGCCTTCGATACTGTCAATCCCAAATAGCTGAACCTCGTATAAATCGAGCAGCGACAATCCCGGCGGATGGATGTGGGAGTCAATCATGCCGGGGATGAGCATTTTCCCGTTAAGATCATAGACTTTTGTCTGCTCACCAATATATACTTGCACATCTTTGCCGCTGCCGACAAAAACAATCCGTTCTCCTCTAACGGCCACGGCTTGGCACACAGTATCCGTTTGATCAGCGGTGTACACAACACCATTTGTTAGTACAATATCGGCAAATGTATTGGTCAATTTTACATCTCACCGCCTTGTCTTGATTAAATTCCTTAGAAGTATATTATATTACTTTAAAATAGACCTCACAACTTTGGCAAAGAAAACAGTCTCGCCTTAAATACTTAAGCGAGACTGTTTTCTTCTTAGAGCACAAAGTTAGATTTTAAAATCCTCCGTTACGCCTTTTAACATTTTCCTTTTTCTCAGTGTTAACAATAAGCTGAAAAACGTCCGGGCGGGCATAATGGCCAGCAACATCAAAGTCAAACCGGCTTTGCGCAATTAGACCCAAGTCCAAATCGGCGATCAAAATATCTTCTTTGCCGTAAACCGGGCCGGCTACGTATTCGCCCATCGGATCAATGATTGCACTGCCGCCCCGGCACATAACCTCGGGTGCATTTTCCAGTTCGCTATAACAAGCCAAATCTGTTGGATACATATCTTTCGTCACAAACTGGTTACAGGCCAGGACAAAGCATCTTCCCTCTAGGGCGATATGGCGAATTGTTGATTGCCAAGCATCCCTGGAGTCGGCTGTCGGCGCCAAGTAAATGCTTAATCCGCTGTCGTACATCGCGGCGCGGGCCAGCGGCATATAGTTTTCCCAGCAGATGAGCCCACCCATTTTACCAAACGGCGTATCAACGACTGTTAAAGTACTACCGTCTCCTTCACCCCAAATGAGCCGTTCAGATGCTGTCGGCTTAAGCTTGCGATGCTTGCCCAATATACTGCCATCAGGGCCGAAATATATAATCGTGCAATATAATGTACTCTGGCTGCCTTCACCCTCGCGCTCAATTATCCCGACCGCCAAGTAAATTCCGGCTTTGCGGGCTGCTGCCCCCAATTCGTCAGTAGCAGCACTCGGAATGACCACTGAATTATCCCAATACCTTGCAAAATCTTTTCGCCCTGCTAAAGACCGCGCCCCAACATTTGTACCAAAAGTAAGCCCACGGGGGTAGGCCGGTATTAATGCCTCAGGAAATAATACAATTTTTGCGCCTTTACTCGCAGCCTCAAGCGCCAGCGACACAGTTTTTTTAACAGTCAGTTCACGGTCCATAAGGACCGGCGCAGTTTGCACAACGGCAACGCGTACACTTTTGTCTGTGGTCATTATATCGCCTCCATCTGAATATTTACTATATTCTTTATTAATTGGCTAATCAACGATATTATCCTTTTGAGAACAGAAAAAAAGCCCATCTCTGCATACTAGCAAAAACGGGCTGAATTTCTAATTTAAAACTGAATACCTTTAAACGACCTGACTTGGGCGGCGATGGCTTTTTCAGTCGGTAGCCTTTCCATACTTGATGCTCCGAAGAAACCGATAACCCCCTTAGTATGTTGAAGTATATAGGCGGCATCATCAGGCTCGGCAATCGGACCGCCGTGACAAATAACCATTATATCAGGGTTAACGGCTTTTGCAGCATCATGAATAGCTTGAATTTTTACAACACATTCATCAAGTGTTAAAGCCGTATGCGCCCCAATCGTTCCTTTTGTCGTAAGCCCCATATGGGCTACCAAAACGTCGGCTCCTGCTTTAGCCATCTTAACAGCGTCTTCTTCAGAAAAAACATAAGGGGTTGTAAGCATATCAAGTTTGTGAGCCTCGGCGATCATTGCGACTTCCAAGTCGTAACCCATGCCGGTCTCTTCTAAGTTCTGCCGGAACACACCATCACAAAGACCGACAGTCGGGAAGTTCTGCACCCCGGAAAAACCGATGTCTTTTAGCTGACGCAGAAAAACATCCATCAGACGGAACGGGTCAGTGCCGCATACCCCGGCCAAAACCGGCGTTCTCTTAACTACCGGCAATACCTCACTTGCCATCTCGACAACAATACCGTTGGCATCGCCGTATGGCATGAGACCTGCCAAGGATCCTCTTCCGGCCATTCTATAGCGCCCGGAGTTATAGATAACAATTAGGTCTACCCCGCCCGCTTCGGCGCTCTTAGCCGATATACCGGTACCGGCTCCGGCGCCGATAACGGGTAATCCTTTCGCGATTTGCTCACGGATATTTTTTAAAATTTCAATTCTCAAAATTGCCATATTCGTCCACTCCTTATCGATTTTCTAACATGGCGATTAATTTATTAGCCATTGCCAGCGCAAATTGCTCATCATTGATATCAGTGTCCATTTCAATAAGCTCCGCCCTATTGCTGTCAAGCTTGGCTCTTATAGCGTCGAACAACGCCTCATCTTCTTCCTTGCCGCAAAACGGCTGGCCCTCGGTGTCAATCAGCGATACGCCTTTTAGCGGCAGATAGACAGCAGCAGGTCCCGTCGACAAGTTAACTTTGCCAGCAATTATCTCGCCTAACTTCCGGCATTCCTCAGTTGTTGTCCGCATTAATGTAACAGTAGGATTATGCTGGTAGAATTTTCGGTCTTTAAATTGCTCAGGAACAGTGGCCCGCGGTCCAAAATTGACCATATCAAGCGCTCCTACCGATACAACTTGCGGTATACCGGCTCTGGCAGCAGCTTCAAGGCGGGCCGGACCGGCGTTTAAAACCCCGCCCACTAATTCGTCAGCCCACTCGGTGGTTGTGATATCAAGAACACCTTTTATAAAACCGCCTTCTATCAAGGCTTCCATAGCTCGGCCGCCCGCACCGGTAGCATGGAAAACCAGCACTTCATAGCCCTTCCCCTCCAAATACTGTCTGGCCTTGGTTACGCAGGGCGTAGTAACACCAAACATTGTTGCTCCAATTAGTGGTTTCTCATCCTGAATTCCGGGTATCTCACCGCTGACCATGCCGGCTATAGCAAAGGCGGCATTGGCTAAGATACGGCGTGAAATGCTGTTGATGCCACTGATATCAACGACGGAATACATCATGGTGATATCTTTTTCGCCGACATAAGGCCGCGTATCGCCTGAAGCTACCGTCGAAACCATGACTTTAGGCACGCCGACCGGCAGGCTCTGCATAGCGGCAGTTCCAATTGTTGTGCCTGCCGTTCCCCCCAGGCTGATAATCCCGCTGCCTGTCCCTGCCGATATAAGTCAGCCACAATACTTACACTGCCCCGCATCATGATATCAACAGCCAGCCCCCGATCGTCGCGGGCAATCAGCTCTTCAAGCTCCCTTCCGCCTGCTCGGGCCACTTCGATGTTAGAAATGTCGGGGTCAAAGTAAGGCTGGCCTTTTACGCCCGCGTTGATAACAATAGTTGCTGCACCGGTGCTTTCAATAAGCTCCTTAATATACTTAAACTCCTGCCCCTTAGTATCGAGGGTCCCTAAGATCACTACTTTTCCCGCCATAGTCTCCCTCCTTAATCCAGATTAAGCTATAGACGCCAGGCCAAGCAAAAATCCTCTATACTAATGGGTATGGGTTATCCTAAACTGTATTCCGTAATTATGAAAATATTTCCATTAAGTGGTTTTATTTAAATCCCTCCATAGCCTCAGTCACCTAAGTTCACATCTGCGAATATTATGTATTAAATACTTAACCAATTTTTTGGAGGTGTCAAAGTGTCAGATTATAACCAATTTGATTGGGATGACGATTATCCGGAAATCACCGATTGGGAAGAAGATTTTGACGAAGAATACGACGATAGGCAGATTACCGTTACGGCTATGTGCTCACCTAGGCCTAACTGTTATCCTAGGCAAAACTGCAACCCAAGAGTAAATTGTTATCCTCGCCAAAATTGTTACCCGCGTGTAGGATGTCTACCGCGCCCCTGCGTCCCTCGTCAAGTCTGTTTCCCACGTCAAATTTGTTTCCCGCGCCAATGCTTCCCCCGCCAAGTTTGTTTCCCGCGCCAGCAATGTTTCCCTAGAATTAATTGCTTCCCACGAGTCTGCAACCCTAGAAAGTGTTACCCACAAAGGTAAAAAAATAGACCACGTAAGTGGTCTATTTTTTTTTGTCACGCGGCGGGTAAATTAACTTAACACATTACCATAACTGTGCATAAAATACATTAGAACCCGCAAAAAAAATCACTGGAGGTATGATATGGAGCGCTCTAAACCAAGAAATGACTATGACTGTATGCCAGATCATGAGTGTATGCCATCATGCGAACCTATGCCGGTACTCGGTCGAAGATGTATCGGCACCTACGTTATGAGGTATAGGGTTTACGAAGACTGCGACTGCGGTCATACCGTAGTTAGAGTATGTGCTTACTGCGGCTGCGAGCATGACGAAGAACTTGAAGAATGCCCAATGTGCGGTGCACCGGCCGAACTAGGAGTAATGGAAGATGACAATGGCAACCCCGATGGTAATCCTAATGGCAATCCCGATGGATTCGGCGGCTTTGGCGGATTCGGACGACGGAGATCTAGATTCTTCCCGCGGTTTAGATTTTTCCCATTTTTCTTTCCATTCTTTTTCCTTTTCCGCCGCCGTCGGTTCTAAACTGTGAGTATCTTAGCCAGGTAACTAATGTTACCTGGTATTTTTTATCCGTTAAATACACAAATCCCGAAGCAAATCTCATTTATGGCTGACTTATTGAGAGCATGTTGATAAAGTATTGTTCATATTGGATAATATAGGATAAGAATTATGATTAAGAGGTGATAGCATGGAAGTAATTGATGCCATAAAAGCACGCCGAAGCATCCGTAAATTTAAGTCCACGCCAGTACCCGATGCTACCATTAGGGAACTGTTAGATGCAGGACGCCTCGCTCCGTCAGGATCTAATCTTCAGCCGACACGTTATGTTGTAATTAAAAGTCCGGAAGCAAGAGCCAAACTGCGTAACTGTACTCCCCTGCCCTTTGTAGCTGACGCGCCTGTTGTGATCGCTTGCTGCGTAGATACCAAAGCCCTTGGATCGTCAACTAAACGTTATCGAGAATTAAAAGAGGCCGGCGCTTTCGTGGATACGCCATTAGACGACCCCAAATCACCAATCCAGCCTCGAAAAAAAGACTGGGATGAGGCCTCAGCCGCCGCCTACTTATCGCTAAATGTGGCTATAGCTATTGACCATATTACACTCAGAGCGACAGACTTGGGCTTCGGAAGTTGCTGGATAATGATGTTTGACCAAGCAAAAACGAAAGAAGTGCTTGGGTTAGATGAAAGATACAATGTCGTGGCCCTACTACCGATTGGCTTCCCTGACCAGTCCCCTGGCCCTCGCCCCAGACTGCCATTGAATGAAATAGTGCTTAAAGAACTATAGATAGCCAGGATTTTAGTGCCGGTTGCGAAAACCGGCTGCCCGAGTACAATGGCTATAAAACAGCCTTCAGTCCTATTTACATTTTAATATAGGTAATAAGACTCATTGACTGACCAGTCAGTGTTTTGTTATATTTCAAGAGAAATATACATATTGGAGGGTTTACTTTGAAAAAAATAGTAATTGGCTTAGCTGCTTTGTTCTCTGTCAACTTGGCCACCGGCTTTGCCGCACCTATTAATGATTTGAACCAAGGTCAAACAGCCATCGGCATCGTTATGAACAATGGCGATCTCGACAGCGATACTTTCTACCTTGAGCACAAATTTTCAAAGAGCTTTACGCTTGGCCTGGAAAATACCGACTTCGATCGCGGTGGTGACATCGATGACATCTATGGCCAATTTAATCTAAACAATAACCTGAGAGGAATTGTTGGCAGCCGTGATTACGGTCATGACTCTAAGTTTTATCTGGGCTTGGCTGCAACTGCTCCATTAGCTCCGGCTTGGGATGGTTACGCTTCACTGGTCGGAAACGGCGATTTTAAAGAGCTGCAGCTTGGTGCCAACTATCAAGTGGCCCACAACGTTGATCTTAACCTTAACTACCGTTCAATCAACCCTGATGAAGGCAGCAGCCGCAACGGTTTTGGCTTCGGCGCAAGCTTGAAGTTATAATCTCAAATGCTAAAAAACCAGCTGGACATTATGCTCACAGCTGGTTTTTTGTATTTAACTATTTTTTTGCTTTTGCCTTTGCCTTACTTTCAAGGTACTCATCATAGGTTGTGCGCTTATCAATTATACCGTTGTCGGTAATTTCGATAATCCGGTTAGCTACAGTTTGAACAAACTGATGGTCATGGGAGACAAACAGGATAGTACCGTCAAAACTTATCAAACCATTGTTTAGCGCCGTAATCGACTCCAGATCCAAGTGGTTGGTAGGCTCATCGAGGATTAGAACATTTGCGCCACTTAACATCATACGGGCAAACATACACCGTACCTTTTCACCACCGGATAAAACACTGGCCTCTTTTTGGGTTTCTTCGCCGGAGAACAGCATTCTACCTAGGAAACCACGGATAAAGGTTTCCTCCTGGTCACGTGAAAACTGCCGCAGCCAATCAACGAGATTTAGCTTAACACCGTCGAAGAATCTGGAATTGTCTTTGGGGAAATATGCCTGCGAAGTGGTTATGCCCCACTTAAACTCACCACTGTCTGCCTCTAACTCGCCCATTAATATTTTAAAAAGCGTTGTTTTGGCAAGGCCATTTTCACCGACAAAGGCAATCTTATCGCCCTTCTCGACTCTGAATGTAACATTATCTAAAACCTTTTCGCCATCAATAGTCTTGCTTAGACCCTCAATATTAAGCAATTGATCGCCAGCTTCACGGTCCGGCTTGAAAGCAATATAGGGATATTTACGGGAAGACGGCTTAATATCTTCTAAAGTTAACTTTTCCAAAAGCTTCTTCCGGGAAGTTGCTTGTTTTGATTTAGAAGCATTGGCACTAAAACGTTGAATAAAATTTTGCAGTTCCTTCATTTTTTCTTCGGTCTTTTTATTGGCCTCTTTGGCAAGTTTCATAGCTAACTCACTTGATTCCAGCCAAAAATCATAGTTGCCTACAAAAAGTTGGATCTTGCCAAAATCAATATCCGCAATATGAGTGCAAACTGTATTTAAGAAGTGACGGTCATGGGATACAACAATTACGGTATTTTCGAAGCTGTATAAGAAATCCTCAAGCCATTGAATAGCCTCAACATCTAAGTGGTTGGTCGGTTCGTCAAGGAGCAGAATATCAGGATTACCGAATAAAGCCTGCGCCAACAGTACACGAACCTTTTCATTACCGCTTAAATCTTTCATCAGGCTATTATGAAGCGCTTCAGGAATGCCTAAACCATTCAACAGCTTAGCAGCTTCAGTTTCAGCCTCCCAGCCATTAAGTTCGGCAAACTCGCCTTCAAGCTCTGATACCTTCATGCCGTCTTCGTCTGAAAAGTCGGGTTTGGCATAAAGCGCTTCCTTTTCTTCCATAATCTGATATAACCGGGCATGGCCCATAATTACTGTCTTTAAGACTTCGCATTCATCAAATTCGTAATGATTCTGTTTTAATACAGCCAGACGTTCACCGGGTGTAATTGATACCGAACCGGTAGTTGGCTCAATCTCGCCCGACAGTATTTTGAGAAAAGTAGACTTACCAGTGCCATTGGCACCAATTAAACCATAGCAGTTGCCGGGTGTAAATTTGATATTAACATCCTCAAACAACGCGCGCTTGCCAAATGTAAGACTTAAATTACTTGTGCTAATCAACCTTAATTCCGCCTTCCTTCATTTAACTTTCTATAGTAATCCGGCTTACCCTGCACTAGCATGGCATAAGCCGGCAGCTGAACTTATACCGGCTAAAAACAAAGGCCGTCCGATAACGGCGGCCTGTTATTCCATATACTAAATAACCATACCATAAAATATTCGGAACGTCAAACGCTGTAAGGGTCGAGTGTCTGTTTCTTTTATGCTAGAATAAAGTCAATCAAACATATAGGAGAACTCGATGGAAAAGACAATACGCGAACGCATTTTAGAGCTGGCTGAAGATGATTTTCGGCAATTTCACAGCAAGTTAATTCCTGGCACCGATAATGTGCTTGGGGTACGGCTTCCCCAGTTGCGCAAACTCGCCAAAGAAATTGCCAAAGGTGATTGGCGCGGCTATCTGGCTGCCGCACCTGAAGACTATTACGAAGAGATTATGCTTAAAGGTCTGGTAATCGGTTATGCTAAAGCCGACCTCGCCGAGATCTTGCCCTACGTCGCCGCTTTTGTACCAAAGATTAACAACTGGGCGGTGTGTGACTCCTTTTGCAACAACTTAAGAATCACTAAGAAACACCTGTCCGAGGTTTGGGAGTTTTTACAGCCCTACCTACAATCGCGCGAAGAATTTGAAATGCGGTTTGGAGTTGTTATGCTGCTGACCTTCTATATGCAAGACGAGTATATCAGCAAAGTACTGCTGCTTTTGGACAGCGCCAAACATGAGGGTTATTACGTAAAAATGGCTGTAGCCTGGGCTATTTCTGTCTGCTTTATCAAATATCCGGAAAAAACCATAGCCTACTTGAAGAAAAACACCCTTGATGATTTCACCTACAATAAAGCACTGCAGAAAATTACCGAATCCTTACGCGTGGACAAGGCAACTAAGACGGTGATTCGGAGTATGAAACGTTAAGTATTTACTAACATTATTTAGCGTACTTTGCGGTACAGCTGCTATCCCTTTACGCGTTTCATTTGCCAAATTCCGATTGTCAGAAATACTATGAAATATGCCAGTAACACGACAATTGACAAAATTGCAGGATCTTGATTTTGGCCGGCCATCCGAAGCGCATGGCTGGCATGTGTCAGCGGTAATGATTCTACAAAATAATACATTAATGAGGGCAGGCGGTCTGTAGAAAAAAAGGTGGCGCACAAGAATGACATAGGGGTTAATACATAAGTATTGAAGTTCGCCATTTCTTCATGTGAATTCATAAACATTGCCGCTACAAAGCCTAACCCTGCAAATAGGGCACAATTCAGTAGCAGTACCAGCCAGAACCAGCCATGGATGGTCAACGTTGCGCCAAAAGCAAAGGCCAATATGATGATTACAAGTGAAGATATTATGCCGCGAATCATTCCCGATGCTATTTTGCCAATCACAAATGATGCGGCCGTAATAGGGGCAATCTGATATTCTTCTAAAGTCTTATAATAAAGGCGGCTCATGTTCACAGGAGTCCCGACGGCGTTGAAACTGATGATCATGGAGTTTAAGGCCAAAATTCCCGGTACAATAAAATCTAAATAACTTCCTCCCTGGACTTGGATTTGTCTGCCAACCCCCCAGCCAAACGCGACTAAATACAAAACCGGGGATACCATTCGGGATAAGATGTACCTACCCAGCCGCCGGCGAAGGACAACCCAGTCCCGCCATATCACTGTTTTAATATCAGCTAACATCAGTCTTTCACTTTCCTTCCTGTTAACTCAACAAATACATCTTCTAAATTCGTATTTCGTATCGTCGTGGCAGTGTCAAGACTATTCATAAAGGCTACAGCATCCGGCCGCTCAACAAAAAAGCGTGATTTAATCCCGTCAGCCTCCGACCATTCCACCGTATATTGACCTACCTTGCGGCGCAGGTCAGCCGGCGTGCCGGATATGACTAACTTGCCTTTCTCCAGTATAGCAACGCGCTGACAGAGAGTCTCCGCTTCTTCAATATAGTGGGTGGTGAGAAGAACAGTCAGCCCCTGATGATTAAGACTCAAAATTAAATCCCACAACCGCCGTCGGACCTGTGGATCTAGGCCGACGGTAGGTTCATCTAGAAATAGTACTTTAGGACGGTGCATGAGAGCCCGGGCAATCATCAGCCGCCGTTTCATGCCGCCGGAAAAGGTATTCACCATCTCGGAGGCCCGATCGCGCAGTTCAACATACTCGAGTAATTCATCGATTCGATGCCGCCGTTCTTGGGTGGGAATGTGATGAAGACGCCCATGGAGTTCCAGGTTTTCCCATGCTGTCAAGTCGGCGTCCAAGTTTAAGTGCTGGGGAACGCAGCCCAATAATGCTTTTAT
>JAAYSF010000005.1 GCA_012523975.1 Veillonellaceae bacterium | reverse complement strand
TAAAAAATGACCGGCTGATCCGGTCATTTAAACTAATCTCCGATATATTTCTGATAAAAATAGTCAGGATTAATTTCCTGCGGTACAACCGCATGGAACCGTAGCCACTCCTGACCATTTTCCATTTTCGTTAGCAAATAGGTTTTAGCCCTATAATCTCGATTATCAACCGATAACAGCTGCACATTCTTTGCTGCGCTTTCTAAATCCTCGCGAGAGTAGGTTTCGGTATAAAAATACTGATCAACAGTAGTAAGTTGACCGTCACCATCATATACTGCCCCAAAGTAAACTGCTCCACAGTCAATTGTAAACTCGAAAAGACCATCTTCGTTTGCAACATCGCTATCTAAAAACACCTTTTTTACAGGCAGTTGGCTCATCTGTTTTCTCATTTTTATCCTCCTAATCCGATATATACATTGCAATTATTCCCGATTGTGGAGTAATTATACAACTGATGATAAAAGATGAGATAAAGAATTTCGCGTATTTTGCGACTTTAGTTAAAACGCAACCGGGCATTGCGGATTCTCGGTCTTGGCCGGAATAAATCGCCATTTTTTCAACATAAAATTTTTGAAAAAAGAAAAGACTCTCGCCATAGCGAGAGCCAATTGACAATATATTTCGCCCTAAAATGCACTTTGCAATAGTGCATTTTTTTATAATAGCAGAACTGATTTAATTCAAAATCATGGAAAAGGCCTCCAATCTCTGAAGGCCTTTAATTTACTGGTGCCGAAGGCCGGACTCGAACCGGCACGTGGGGCTACCACGCTTGATTTTGAGTCAAGTGCGTCTGCCAATTCCGCCACTTCGGCATTATGTTATGTTATCAACAATTGATATCTTATCATTATGTTTAGACAATGTCAAGCAATTTTTAAAAGTCCCTATATGATGCAAATGGATTTCTTAGGAAAAGTTATGACTCTTATCATCAAAGTAAATGGCCTGAATTTCCCTTACAACATCCTTCGTGCGACTTGAGATATGCGGAATTGAATACCCAATAAACAGTGGTGAAGTTACGAAACGCGGCATAATCTTGGTAATAATCTTGTTATCCATTTGGTAGAAAAACAAATTATAGCTAGTGCATCTACGATGAAAATTATTCAATGAATAGTGTGCCATTATCTGTATATAGTCAGCCATTTTCTCAATATCCGCCAGATTATCCAATATGACATTGAACTCAAAAAAGCCGACCTTGGGCTTAGTCGATATATTTAGTTCAACACCAGGTACATTATGTATCCTAATCCCCTCAAACATATCGCGTGTTAAGCGTTCTTGGCAGTTCAAATATTTTAGACCAACTATTTGCATATGAGGGTGACGTATTGTTCCTCCTGACAGCGGACCATGGTTTTTATAAAATATAACGGATGCATACTCACCCGAGTTCTTCATTTCAAGCCATTTTTCTACTCCAAACTTTATTAAAGCATATAAATGTTCCTTAGTGTATAATGACAATTCTGAGTGACATTCCTCTGTTTCAATGAGAACAGTTTGGAAAGCATCTTTCAATACAGGATATTTATTTTTTACTAATATCATTTGCCCGCGCTGTTCAATAATTTCTTCCAACTGATCGCGATCACAAAAGGGGCATTGCGCATTTGTGTTAATTATACTTTCCGGCTTTTGACTGCCGATATCTGAATCAAAGCATAAATGGCTGTGCATTATCATGTTTAGCTCCTTTTGAAAACTAACGTTATCTTAGTTTTCGTGGTTAATTTTAGCAAATCCTGTCACGAAAGATATTATTTCCATTCGTTACCTATGATTACCTTAGTTTCCCATGAACTGCTAACCAAATACAAGGAGGGTTGTTCGAAGTTCTTTCAACTCGATGAAGTTGCCGGGCCGGGATAAAAAGGCTGTCTCCAGCTGTCAAATTTTTCTTACTACCGTCTTGCCACTCAAGAATTGCAGTCCCCTGAAGTAATACCACCCACTCATCCCGGTCTTGGTTAAACCAAAAGCCTTCCGGTGATGCCTGACCAGTTGAAATAATTCTTTCAATTAAGATACCATTGTCCGGTATAAGCTGCTCAAAAACCTCTTCCTCAGGTAGTGTTTCTGGTAAAGCAAAAATATTCATTATTAACCCTCCTGATTTTATTGACACGTCTAAGCAGGAAAAACGATCACAATTGCCCAATAAAGGCTAACATACCGAAAAAGGAGAAGCTGATGCCCAATATTACAATCAATAATATTAACTTTACGTATACACTAGCATATTCAGAACGGCGCAAAACCATTTGTCTTAAAGTTGTTAAGCCAGAGGTTATTGAGGTTATTGTTCCGAAGAAAAACCTTAATTTTGATGTGGAAATAATATTGCGAAAAAAATTTGACTGGCTTAAAAAACACTCCGACGCCTTAAGAACTATCGCTGAAACTTCATTGAACAGTGCCATTTACGATGGAGCATCGATCCTCTTTTTAGGTCAGCCTTACATTCTAAAAATCATTCAAACTGTAGCTGAATGCTGTGTAACTCTAAACGATAACCTTATTTTGGTTAAATTGCCGGCTAATCTTCCAATGGAGTCGAATTGCACTGCAGTATTAGAAAGCTGGTATAAAAAAAACGCTGCTGATATTTTAATTGATAAAACTCGCTATTGGTCTACTCGTTTGGGTGTTAGCCCAACCAAAATTAATATTAAGAATCAAAAGACGCGTTGGGGCAGTTGTTCTAGCCGCGGCTCCCTAAACTATAATTGGCGAATTGTTATGGCCCCGCCTGCAGTCATTAATTATCTGGTAATCCACGAGCTTTCACATTTAATTGTACCAAATCATTCAGGAGATTTTTGGAAGTTGGTGGAAAAACATTGCCCTAATTTTAAAATGAACCGTAACTGGCTTAAAGTAAACGGGCAGCTTTTAATGAGATTCCCATAAAGGATTGATAAAAGGAGCATTTTTTTATCCTATTTGATAGGTTCGATGACTAGTGTTAAAGAAGCAAAAGGCACACTGTTTAGACCGGAATAAAATAGTCCGTCAAGATGCCTACTTTGCTAAAGCTGCAAGTAAGGTAAAAAGAAAAAGCCTAAATCTTATCAGCAATAAGTAACCCCAGTAAAAAGTTAAGCGCCGCACTAAACGTGCGGCGCTTAACTTATTTGTTCCATTTATGTCGCAATATTGTCTGACCTTTGCCTTTACCGCCGCCGCCAAATATAACCCACCCAACTATTACAAGGCCAATTATATTTCCAAGTAAGCCATTAAGAATGTTCACATCAACCAAAATATTGATTAAAGTCAACGCGCCAACAAAAAGCATACTTTTTTTGATATCAATAGATGGGTAGCGTCGCAGTAATAAATAACAAATACCTAACACTACTAAATCAGCTAATACCCATAAAGATACATCCGGAACAATAAACTTAACAAATGAGCCTAAAATCATTACCGTAAATACTTGCAGCCAGACTTGCCTCATTAAAATGCCTCCTTAAATTCAAGTACACAACAAAAATTTCATATAATCATTACTTACCGATTTTCTTATACTTATCCTATCATCCTCCTCTCTTAGCAGTCAAACTTTACTTTGTATCAATTGAAAAATTTCTGATGAAAATTTTAATTTTATTATATGGTTTATACTTTTTGTGCATACTTATATAGTAATTTTAAAATAGGAGTGAAAGCTATGGGATATTCATTCACACTTTTTCAGCCTAAACGAGAAAAAACAGTTAAATCGGATGAGCCTCTTATTGAATTAAGACCAAATGGTCGGATTGTCTTTAATAAAAAGGCTAGCGAGCTATTAAATAATCATCAATTTTGCATGTTGGGATTTGACTCACAAAATATGGCTGTTGGTCTATTACCACTTGCCGAAAATCAAATAAATGCTTTTCCTGTCCGTTATGCTGCAAAAGGCGCTTATATAGGCGCAAAAAAATTTTTTAAGCATTTCGATATATTGCCGAAGCAACTCTGTGAATCTGCACCATTTCATAGCGGTGAATTTATTGGCATCAAACTTTAAAGGAATAAGCGAAAAATAAAAAAGTGAGGTTTTCCCTCACTTTTTTATTTTGCTAAATAGGATAAAGGGTACTTTCTTTTGGCAACCTCCGCATCACCAAACGGGTAATTAAACTTTGGCCCTCGATGTCGATGTCAATATGCTTTGTGTCCGCGAGTCTTTCGACACTATCATGACAATATACTTCAATTCCGTCTACATCCCTTTTAGTGAATTGACTAGTTTCGTGATTTTCCGGTTTTCCCAGTCGCACGGACGGATAGGATATAGTCCTAGGGCCACCTCAGCCAAATGACAATTTCTGCTCGATTTTAGCTAAAATAGCATTACCTTGCTCACTTATAAACTGTTTAGCTAGAGGAGTTAGATTAACGATGATATTTACCTCCTTCCTATTCTAATCGTTAGATAGCTGTTTTAATATATTTTGCCCTAGGAACAGTGAATCTAGCAGCTTATATCCCTGTCAGTTTCGGCCATATCTTTTCTCATATTGTTACTTTGTAGTACATGAATATTTTGGCACTATAAGTATTTATCTAGTATAATATCTAAGTGGTATAAGGCATCGGAAGGAAATGGTTTTGATGTTAAACAGTAATCTCATCAGGTAACTTAAATGTAATCGAAAGGAAATATTATGTCAAAGCAGCGTATTGTCTCAATTGAGTATATTCGGGGTATTTCTATGCTTGGGGTCGTTGGTATCCATACTGGCGCTTTTTCACTTAGTAATCCGAATGTAAATATTCATTTATTTGCCTTATTAGAAATTTTTACTCGCTTTAGTGTCCCTATTTTTTTCTTTGTTTCTGCTTTTGGTCTATTTATAAATCAAAATCTTAATGAATCATTTAACTATTTAAATTTTATGAAAAGACGGTTACGTACTGTTTTTATTCCCTATCTGACTTGGTCACTAATTTATATGGTCCACTACACTTGGGTTAGTGGTGATACAGCAATTTGGCAGCAACCACTGCTATCTGAATATTTTCTATTTGGGCTTGCCTCTTATCAACTTTATTTTTTGGTAATATTGCTCTGGTTCTATGCTCTAATGCCTCTGTGGCGTTTAATTGTACGCAAGACAATAAGTGCTCCAATCCGCAGTTTAACGGTTCTGCTATTCTTACAAATTCTCTTTAATTATTATTCCAGTTATCTCCTCCAGCCATTATCACCAAGCTTTTACATAAATCTCGCCCTACAATATCGTCTAAGTTACTGGGTAGCGCATTACATCTTTATCTTTATATTAGGTGCTATATGCGCAATAAAATATAAAGATTTTTTGGAAATTACCCGCAAAAATCGCGCCGCAATAACAGCATTCTTTTATCTAACACTTTCAGGGATGCTTATCTTTTATTATTACTTACTGTTTGTAAAGGGCTACACACCTGAAGCAGCTGTAAACACAGCCCACCAATTAAGTCCGGTTGGCGTACTTTACACTTTCGCAGCAACTTTATTTTGGTTTTTAATTTTTAGCTTTAACAAAATACCTACCAGACTCACCTCTATTTTTCAATGCCTTGGAGACCATTCGTATATGGTTTATTTAGTTCATCCCATGGTTATGTATTACCTGATTGGCTACATAACTAGCAACAATATTATAATGACAGTCCCCGTCGTAGTTATTTTCTTTATCCTGACGGTGTTGATAAGTTTAAGCGTTGCCGCTTTGGAAAAAAAGCTGTCTCTGTTTATCCCTCTGATTAGCACATTGCTTTTAGGCAGCCGTACAAAAAAAACCGGGTCCTAGACTAGACTCGGTTTTTAACTTTCTATTAACAGCTTTTATTTATCTATTCTCACTACCACAAAAGCGCCAAGTTGGGGTACTAACTTTTGACCAATCCGTTCAAAAAGCTCCGGATTATTTATCGCAAGCTTAGGGGCAAAAGGCGGTATAAATATCCCACCGCGCCATGCAGTTATCTTATGAGGCTTAAGCATATTGCTGATATCATATATACTGTAAAAATGGGCATGAGAAAATATCGTTTTAGTAAATAACGATTTTATTCTACGCTGCATTGACCACAGGCTTAAACTATTTAGAGTTGCTACTACCATATGCCCCCCGGGGCGGAGTATACGATACATCTCATGAAGACATTGTTTGGGTTTTTGAAAAAACTCCATTGCCGTAACACTAAACACAAGGTCAAATGAATTATCATAAAAGGGGATACTAGCCGCGTCCCCCACTACAAATTTAATCTGATCTTGATATAACATTGTTTTCTTTGCGGCAATCTCCAACATTTCCGGGGAAATATCAATACCAACGACTTTGGCACCTAAACGGCATAGTTCTTCTGTATACAGTCCAGTACCACAACCAACATCGGCAACATCCATATCAGCTTTAATGTCAGCAAGATCCATAATCATTTCATGCTCATAATGTTGTACGTAACGGCCATGCGGTGTCGTAAACCACGCGTCATACTTTGCCGCTAGCTCATAAAAGTAATTGCCATTCATAAACCTAATCGCTTCCTATCCTTGTCCGCCACAAGTATTGGCTCTATCAAACTGTTATTATCCAAAATACATCGCCGCGCTTGACGCTGCCTAGTGCTTTGCCAGTACAATAGTAAACACTGACAGTATTTTTTTATCGACTTTTTTAAACCTGTTGTTTGAGGATTGGCAATCCAAGCTTCATAAATTTCTGTTATGACATCCCCAGTACTGCTAGTCATGTCCTGGCGGGCTTTTAACTCGGCTAATAGTATACATTCACGAACAATTATAAAGAGCCTTTTTCGCCGGTAATCATCTGAATACTCACAAAAGGTCAATTCATCTGTCAAAATATAACGCCCAGTGTCCAGCATCGGTAATAGTACGCTAAACGCTTCAGCCATTTCTCGTCGGGAAATTGCAAGAGATGAAACCTGACCAACAGCACTTACTGCCTTTCGCCATATAACTATATCATAGCTTTTTGCCGCTAATTCTAATATAAACTGGAGAATAAGCGGCGTCACTTTATTGTGTTGGTTAAGACAGGCCGTGCCGGCAGCCTTTGAAGATTCCCCAACTATTGCACTAACACCAGCAGATGTAATCGTCTGATTGTCAAAAAAATCGTGGCAAAGCCTGGCTACTGCTTCGAGAGCAATATCATCGCCATTTTTAGCTATTTGATGCAGCCAAGTAATAAAAACCCCTTCAATTTCCTCAGGAAATTTTAAACCAGAAGAACTTGTCCAAGCTTTAAAACGGGTTGCTAATTCCCGGAATAATTGATGATCTTGGCGGCGAAGCGCAAGTGTTCCAATTATCCGGATTGAATTTAGAATAGCCGACAGGATTTTCTGGTCATTAGTACATTCAGTACGGCTAACGACATCAAAGACCGTCTCCAATATTTTTGCAAGTAAAAAATTATATTTAAGCCGGGCTGCCCAAAAAGCTATAAGCGTTAGCTGCTCTATCGCTAATGACAAATCTTGGGCCGCCAGATTACGGAGTAACGGTCTGAATGCACCAAGAGCAATTACAGCAATATCAGGCTGTTTGTTGCGCATAGCCTTTACAATGATGCTTCCTAGCCGTTGATATTCATTTGGACGCTGTAAACCGCTGCCATAGGCTAATTTCAACAAATCAACAGCCTTATAAGTACGGGCAGCATTCGCATCCTCCATACTTACATTGACCAGCATATGCATTTGTTGCAATAGTTTATTTACCGTTTGCGTAGAGGGGATGCGGGATTTTAGGTATCTGTCAAGTTTTGTTTCAGCCAAGTTTAGGCGGCGGTCTGGATTTTTAGCATAAAACCAGACCGCCGCAACACAGATTATTAAGATAGTCACTATTGACGCTACCCAAATTAGCATAAGACCCTCCGCACCTAATCCAGAAATTTATCGAGCGTTTATTTCGCCTTGATAAACAAGGCCATTCTCCAAATCTACCGTAACTATCATATCGTCGGCCAATTTTTCAGTAGCCCCATCTACTCCTACAATAACAGGTATACCGTAGCTTATACCGACAATTGCCGCATGGGATGTCATGCCACCAGCCTCTGCTACAATAGCTGTTGCCTTAACAGCATACTTTGCATTTTCTTCATCCAAGCTAGATACTACCAGAATATCGCCAGGAGCAAACTTTTGAGTAAAATCATTTAACGTGCGTGCCACACATACTTTACCTGTTACTACTTTGCGACCAATGCCCGTACCTCTAAGTAAAATATTACCCACAACATGAACCCGTATCATATTAGTTGTGCCAGACTGCCCCGCAGGAACACCAGCGGTAATTACTACTAAGTCACCATCCTTAACAACGCCTTCTTTTAATGCACTGCCAACCGCATTTGTTACCATATCATCTGTATTTTTGAATCTGGCGCCAAGAATTGGGTGTACTCCCCAAAGCATCAGCATACTCCGGAAGGTCTTATCATTTGGAGTTACTGCAATAATTCTGGCCTTTGGACGATATCTTGATAGCATTCGCGGCGTATAACCACTTTCTGTAGCGGTAATGACAGCCGCAGCGCCGAGTTCATGAGTGATTTGCACCGTAGCATGACTAATTGCATCGGTTGTTGTACGCTGCAAGACAATTCCATTGGTAAGCAAAATAGTTTCATAGTTTAAAGCCTCTTCGGTTCGCACAGCTATCTTCGCCATAACCTTTACAGCTTCTACCGGATAATTTCCGGAAGCGGTTTCACCGCTAAGCATTATTACATCGGTTCCATCCATTATAGCATTAGCAATATCACTAGCTTCAGCGCGCGTTGGCCGCGGATTTGCAACCATAGATTCAAGCATTTGAGTTGCCGTAATAACCGGTTTTGCAGCTTTATTACACTTTTCAATCAACATTTTTTGAACAACTGGCACTTCTTCGGTTGGAATTTCAACGCCCAAGTCACCTCTTGCTACCATGATTCCATCGACAACTTTTAAAATCTCATCAATATTTTTAACACCTTCGGCATTTTCAATTTTAGCGATGATGTCCATCGAAGCGCCCGCGTCTTCAAGAACGCGGCGAATGGATAATACGTCTGCGGCTCGCTGGACAAAAGATGCGGCAATAAAGTCCATATTTTGTTCAATGCCGAACAAAATATCACTTATGTCCTGATGTGAAAGGAACGGCAGGTTTACGGCAACTCCAGGAACTGCAACACGTTTTAAGTCGCTCATTGCGCCTGAATTTAAAACAGTAGTTATGATATCTTGACCATTGATATCTTCAACCCGCAAGCTTACTAAGCCGTCTGATAACAATATGATATCCCCAGGCGTAACTTCGCTTGGCAAAGACTTATGATTTACGGATATAATTTCATTAGTACCTAATATATCTCTTACTGTCAAAATAAATTTTTGTCCCTCTTGTAATAGGACCTTTCCGTCTGCAAATTTTCCTATCCTCATCTCTGGGCCTTTAGTATCCAGCAAAAGCGCTACCGGTTTGTTGACACGTTGTGCTGCGGCGCGCACCATAGCAATTCTTTTCGCATGGTCCGCGTGATTACCATGCGAAAAGTTAAATCGCGCAACGTTCATCCCGGCGTTTAGCATTTCTTCTAAAATACCTGGCTTGTCTGTACCAGGACCAACTGTACAAATAATTTTCGTCTTCTTAAACATTCGAACACGCTCCTCTGAGATTACTCGTTCTATTTGGCAGCGTTTTGGCACAAAATTGCGTGAGCCTCGTCTGCCTCTGATTCGAGCACTAGTATTTCGAACATACCGTCTCCGAGCATTGAAACAACGCCTGCAGGTCTGATATTAGCCAATATACCTTCGCTGTCAAGCATGTTCTTAAGCATCTCCGCATGCGAACGGTTAGATGCGATATATATTACTGTCCACATTATGTTGCCTCCTGTAGCACATTGTTACTCATATATATAACACCTTGGTTTTCTCCAATATTAGACAGTATTCCTGCTAATAGCCAAGCATTATTTACAAAACTTAACTATAGAAAAAGATATGCTCCGCAACTCAAAATTGCTACGGAGCATATCAGCTAATCTTGTTTTAGTTCTTTGAATTCGGCAATAAGCTCAGGCAACACTTCCATGACATCGCCAACTATGCCATAGTCTGCCATCTTAAATATCGGGGCATCTTTATCTTTATTAATTGCAATTATAATATCGGACGAAGATATACCTGCAACATGTTGAATAGCTCCAGAAATGCCGCATGCAAAATAAATTTTCGGGCCAACCGTCTTTCCTGTCTGACCAATCTGATGAAGAGCCGGTTTCCAACCTGCGTCAACTACCGCGCGCGAAGCACCGACAGCCCCGCCGAGAACATTTGCTAGTTCTTCAATTAAGGTAAAATTCTCAGGCTTACCCATCCCCCGTCCGCCAGAGACGATAACCTCGGCCTCCTCTAAATTGCAGGACACCGTGCCTACCTTAATTATTTCGATTAGTTTCGTACGAATCTCAGCTGCCTGAACTCGGGTCTCAACCTTGACTATTTCTCCGTTTCGCGAATTGTCCATTAGGGGGCGCTTAAATACTTTCGGCCTTACTGTCCCCATTTGCGGACGATGGTCAGGGCACAAGATAGTTGCCATTATGTTGCCGCCGAAAGCAGGGCGGGTCCATGCTACTAACCCTGTAGCCTCATCAATGCTAAGATCAGTACAGTCGGCAGTTAGGCCGGTACCCACACGACACGCAACCCTAGGCGCCAAGTCACGCCCGTCATGAGTAGCCCCCATAAGAACTACAGAAGGTTTATAAGTATTTATCATGTCAGCTACAACATGTGTATAAGCATCTGTATTGTAATGACTAAATTCTTCTTGATCAGCAAGGTACACTTTATCGGCACCGCTTGCAATAGCCTGTTGCGCCAAAGGCTTAATGCCGTAGCCGACAATTACAGCGGCGAGTTCTTGACCTAAAGCATCCGCGAGTTTTCGGCCTTGACCCAGTAATTCATAGCCTACACTTTTGGCTAAACCGCCAGTTTGTTCGATATAAACCCAAACCCCTTTATAGCTATCCTTATCAATTGTACCGAGTTTTTCCTGCTCCTCACGAATAATTGCAGCAACTGGACAAGCTTCAGTGCAGGCACCGCACTGCGTACAGCCATCAGTTATTACTGCCTTATTAGTTTCCATAGCAATAGCGCCAAAAGGGCAGGCGTTAACGCACGTGCCGCAACCTATGCACGTTTCTTTTAAAATATTTACAGCCATCTATACCTTCCCCCTGCTATATAATTTTCGCTTCGCTAAGTTTTTGTATTAATAGATGAGCAGCCTCTTTAGCACTACTACTTTCAATTATCTCACCTTGAACACGATGGCTGGGCGCAAATATGCGGCGAACTTGTGTAGGTGAGCCTTTCAGTCCGATACGTTCACCATCGATTTCTAGGTCTTGCTGAGATAATACAGGGATATTTTTGCGATTTGCCTTCATAACCCCTTTAACACTGGCATGACGCGGCTCATTAATTGATTTAACTACAGTTATTAGAACCGGAAATTTAGCTTCTATCACTTCATAGCAATCTTCTTGCTCTCTTTTTACCACTACAGCATTGCCATTAACTTCAATATCAGCAGCGTATGTTATTGGAACAACTCCAAGATGCTCCGCTAATTCAGGGCCAACTTGAGCGGTGTCCCCGTCAATTGATTGTTTGCCGCAAAGGATTACATCGAAACTACCAAGTTTTCTTATCGCTGCAGCCAGAGTATAACTGGTAGCTAAGGTATCTGCCCCACCGAAAGCTCTGTCACTTATTAATACCGCTTCATCGGCTCCTAGGGCTATACACTCCTTCAGAACATCTTTAGCCTGCGAAGGTCCCATCGATATTACGGTTACTTTGCCCCCGTTTTTTTCCTTTAAACGTAAAGCGGCTTCAACTGCATGCTTGTCGAAAGGATTTAGAATACTAGGTACCCCTTGGCGAATTATACTATTCGTCGCAGGATCAATTTTTACTTCTGCGGTGTCAGGCACTTGCTTGACACAAACGATAATATCCATGCAAAATCCCCCTATGCACATTCAATCTAAAAGAAATCATATTGCCAAAAAGTTCTATACTTCTACACCAAGAATAATAACATATTCAATGGAAGCCTGTCATGATTTTTGATAGGAACTGAAAAATTATGTACTCGGAAATATTATTGGTAAATCCTTTAAACAATTTGTACGGTGCCTTTACCGAGCAGCGTTTCAATTGCAAGGATAGCTTCAGGTGAAGGATCTATCCAATACTTTTGCTCAGTCTTTATAACCCGCCGTTTAGCAACTAAGTGGAGGAATGTTACTGCTGAGCCGCTATGTTTTGCAAATATCTCTTTCAAATCGTTAAAAACACTATCATTCTCCTGCTGCTCACCAATTTTTATGCGAACTTCACTAGGTGCATTAAGCAGCTTTATTGTGTCGGCGACTATATTAGCCCGATCTTCATTAATATTTAAGCGTCCAGACACAGCTATCGGCATATCCGGCAGTAAAATTCCATTAATTTTTTCAAAAAGCCGTGGAAAGATAACAACTTCAATATTGTTTGTAAAATCCTCAAGAGCTGCAAAGCACATCATATCGCCACGTTTGGTCGTAATTCGTTTAGAACTGGTTATTAGACCGGCAGCCCGTACCGGTTTGCCGTCAGCATGACCATTTGATAACAGTTCATTTATACTGGGATAGCCTTTAAGTTTTTCTCGAAATTGATTGAGCGGATGACCTGTCACGTAAAAGCCTGTCATCTCTTTTTCCATCGCTAACCGTTGATCCTCGGGTATTTCAGCAATATCCGGTAAAACAATATCTTCAGCAATGTTTATCGCTTCTTCAGTAAATAAACCAATTTGCCCGCTGGCTTTTTCCTTTTGACGCAGCTGAGCAGTGTCGACAGCTTGATCCAATACAGCCAGCAGTTGGGATCTTCTTACATTGAGTGAGTCAAAGGAGCCACATTTTATCAGGCTTTCAATTACTCTTTTGTTAACCACCCGCATATCAACTTTTATACAAAAATCAATAAGCGAGTTAAATCGGCCTTCCCGCTGCCTTGCCGAGATTAGTGCTTCAATAGCATTCTCACCGACATTTTTTACACCAGCCAGACCAAACCGAATTGCGTTGCCATCAACACTAAAATTTGCCTGACTGGAATTAATATCTGGCGGCAATACTGCTATACCCATGCGACGGCATTCCTCAATGTAATACCCAACTTTGTCATTAGTACCCATAACACTTGTTAGCAGTGCCGCCATGAATTCCTGTGGATAATGAGCCTTAAGGTAGGCAGTTTGGTAAGCAACCAATGCATATGCCGCGCTATGCGATTTATTAAAGCCGTAGTCAGCGAAGTGTTCCATAAGGTCAAAAATCTCAGCAGCGGTATTAGGATCGATACCATTCTTAGCGGCCCCACGCAAAAAACTTTCACGCTGCGCGGCTAGAACATCATGTTTTTTCTTACCCATTGCCCGCCGAAGCAAATCGGCTTGTCCAAGTGAAAAGCCGGCTAATAACGAGGCAATTTGCATAACTTGTTCCTGATATAAGATTACACCAAAAGTATCTTTAAGTACCGGTTCCAATACAGGATGAATATAACTTACTTGTTTTTTTCCGTGCCGGCCGTTAATAAAATCTGCTACCATTCCACTTCCTAAAGGGCCTGGACGATATAGTGCAACTAGCGGTATAAGGTCAGTGAAGCTTTCAGGCTTTAGGTCTTTGACTAAGTTAGTCATACCACTAGATTCCATCTGAAAAACGCCGGCAGTTTCGCCGTTAGTAAGCATAGCACATGTTTGAGAATCATCTAAGGGAATTCTGTCAATATCAATATCTATACCCCGGTTCTGCTTAATCATTGTAATTGAATCGCCTATTACAGTCAGCGTTCTGAGTCCTAATAAGTCCATTTTTAGCAGCCCAATTTCTTCAACCCGATCCTTATCATATTGAGTTGTTAAAAAACCTTCTGAAGAGTTTTGCAGCGGCACATAATAAGTTAGTGGTTCTTTTGCAATAACCAACCCAGCAGCATGAGTTGACGCATGACGCGGCAAACCTTCAACCGCTATCGCTAAATCAACCATTTTTTTGACCGCCGGCTCAGAATTATATGCGTTTTTGAGCTCAGTGTTAAGCTCAAGAGCTCGTTTTAGGGTCATTCCGAGTTCTCCAGGCACCATTTTAGCAATCCGGTCAACTTCGCTATAACTCATATTTAATGCGCGTCCGACATCGCGTATTGCGGCCTTAGCAGCCATAGTACCAAATGTTATTATTTGAGCTACACGGTCAGCTCCATAACGCTGTGCCACATAGTTGATAACTTTTTCCCTATTTACATAGCAAAAATCAATATCTATATCAGGCATGGTGACACGTTCCGGGTTTAGGAAGCGTTCAAATAGCAAACCATATTTTAGCGGATCAATGTTAGTTATCCTAAGTAGATAGGCTACAATGCTGCCAGCCGCCGAACCCCGCCCCGGTCCAACGGGAACTCCGTTCTGGCGCGCATAATTTATAAAATCCCAAACAATTAAAAAGTAACTGGAGAATCCCATTTTTTCAATTATTGAAAGCTCATAATTGAGGCGATCTAATATTTCTTCGGTTATCTCACTATAGCGCTCCGCCAACTTGTCCTGACATAATTTCCGCAGAAACTGTTCCGCTGATAAACCGTCAGGCACAGGAAACTCTGGCAGAAGGTGGTGGCCAAACGTGAAATCAACATTACAACGCTCGGCAATTAACAAGGTATTTGTCAGCGCCCCGGGAAACTCTTGAAATAATACCGCCATCTCTTGCGGTGATTTTAAATAAAATTCGCTGTTGGGAAACTTCATTCGCCCCGGATCATCAACAGTTTTACCCATCTGAATGCATAGCAGAACATCATGGCATTCACTGTCAGTTCGTTCAATGTAGTGAAGGTCGTTAGTAGCTACTAATCCAATGCCAGTCTTTCGTGACATTTCTATAAGCGCAGCATTTACTTGCTTTTGCTCCGGCAACTTATGATCCTGAATTTCGAGGAAAAAGTTATTTGGCCCAAAAATTTTGCTGTATTCCAGCGCTAATTGTTCAGCCCCATCATAATTTCCTTTTAATATAAGCGCGGGGATTTCGCCGGCTATACAGGCACTTAAACAAATTATTCCTTGACTGTAACGAGCAAGTATTTCTCTGTCTACCCGCGGTTTATAATAAAAACCCTCGCTATGCCCTCTCGATACAAGTTCAATAAGATTGCGATAACCTATTTCATTTTCGGCTAATAGGACTAAATGATAGTATGACTCTCCCTCAACGGCACTCTTTTCCAGCCTTGACCGGGGGGCAACATATACTTCGCAGCCTATAATCGGCTTAATCCCTTGCTTTTTAGCCTCCTTGTAAAAATCAATAACACCATACATAGTGCCATGGTCAGTTATTGCTATTGCTGACATTCCCAATTCTTTAGTTCGACGGACAAGGTCTCTTATCCGGCTTGCTCCATCAAGCAAACTATATTCAGTATGTACATGCAAATGGACAAAATCTGTATCAGAAATGCTATTTATCTTACTTATCATTATTACATCCCTCTACCCCATAAAATCATATATGATTTCGACACTATTCTTCATTATTTCCTTTAAATCTTCGTAAAAAGTTTTGTTTGTGGCAAATTTAACTAACTTGGCAGGTATTATGAGCTAAACGTGGAAATTATATTGGTTATAATACAAAAAGAGGTGTGTTTAATTGTATCATGTTGGTATCTTGCAATTAACGCAAAACCTTGATGACGCCGTCCAAGGTTTTAAGCAAGGTCTAAATGACCAAGGTATAGCAGCTGAATTTCATTATATGAATGCCGATGGCAACCTCAACGAATTGCCTAAATTAGCTGCTAAACTGAAATCGCTTGATGTTGAGCTTATTTTTGCATGTTCTACTCCTGCAGCTCAAGCAGCGTTTGATTTACCAGGAGATATTCCCGTCGTTTTCACCCCGGTTTTTGATCCTGTAGGTGTTAAACTAGTAGAAAGCATGGACAAACCTGGCTCAAAGGCAACTGGTGTTTCCGGAATGGTAAAAGCAGCAGAAAAAACGGCTTTTATAAAGCGTATTTTGCCTAACGTAAAAAAGTTAGGCGTTTTATACCACACAGAGGATATGAATGCATTATTGGAACTTGCTAACTTCAGGCGTGCAGCACAAAACATTTTTACCTTAGTCGAACTACCTGTAAAAACAGCTGAGGATCTGTCAAACATAGATAGAATGCTTACTCCTGATATGGATGCTCTGTTTATCCCTATCGGGCGGATTATCGAGGAGAATTTCGCTACGGTGGTATACTATACTGATGGTGCCAACATGCCTGTAATTGCCTCCCACGCGCCTAATGTTCCAGGCGGAGCACTTGCTGCACTTGTATCGAATCATCATAAGTTAGGTGAAGCTTGTGCCGCTAAAGCAGCGCAAATATTAAACGGAACCTCACCTTCTGTTATTCCGGTAGGCATTGTCGAGCAGCCCGAAATACTCCTAAACGCTTTTGTTGCTGAGAACCTTGGAATTGAATTTTCCCCTGAATTGCTAGCTGAAGCAAAAGAAATATATGAATAATGAATTTGGAGATGAACAATATGTTGTTAAGACCTGATTCAGTGGAACTTCTTGCGCCCGTAGGCACGTGGGAAGTCCTTGAAACAGCCATTTCGGCTGGAGCCGATGCTGTATATCTTGGCGGAAAACGCTTTAATATGCGTATGCACCGCACCGATGTTAACTTTGACGATATAATGCTGGAAAGGGCTATAAAATACGCCCATAAAAATAAGGTCAAACTGTATGTAACTGTAAATAACTTGGTCAGTGATCGTGAAATTGACAAGATGCGTGATTATCTGAAACTTCTTGATAAAATTGGGCCGGATTCACTCATCGTTCAAGACTTGGCAATACTAGAACTGGCTCGGGAACTAGATTTGTCAGTGCCACTGCACGCCTCGGTTATGATGAACACCCACAATGAATACTCTGTAAGAACCCTTCAGGAATATGGAATAACACGAGTTGTTACAAGCCGGGAAATGAGCCTTACCCAACTAAGAATGCTGAGAGAAAAAACCGGTATAGAAATTGAGTATTTTATCCACGGCGATATGTGTGTTGCTCAGAGTGGTCAATGTCTGCACTCTGGCATCTTATTCGGACAAAGTTCTAACCGCGGTCGCTGTCTGAAACCGTGCCGCTGGCCTTATGAGCTAATTGATGCTAAAACCGGCGCCGCAGTAACCGACAACGATCCCGGTCCTTATAAACTGGCTCTCAAAGATATGTGCCTATATCGCAATCTGCCTGAACTAATTCAAGCCGGTGTCTGCTCATTTAAAATTGAAGGCCGGATGCGTACTGCAGACTTTGTTGAAAAAATTGTCAGCGTTTATCGGCGTGCCATTGATCGCTATATTGCCGATCCCACCGGTTATGCTACCAATGATAGCGACTGGCAGGAGATGTATGAAAGCCGAGCTCGTGATTTTACAACCTGCTACGCTTTGGGAAATCCGGGCGCAAGTGGTATCGGTTATACTGGTGAACGAGAGCCGCGCTTTTTTAGTCAGGCCGTTCAAGAAGCCGGCATGAATTCCGCAATTACGCTTCCCACAACCAGTGAAAACAAAGAATACAAAGTTTCCCCAGTACTAGCTGTGCGGGTAGCTGACTTAAACGGTCTTAATGCTGCTTGTAAAAACGGAGCGAATATAGTTTACGTTGGCGGTGAATCATTTAAGCCCCACAAACCCTGGACAATGAGAGATATCGCTACTGGCATATCCACAGCAAAAAAATATGACACCCAAGTTGTTATAACAACACCGAGAATCACAATGGAGCGGGAAATTGGGGAATATGAACAGTTTTTTGCTAATGTAGATAACCTTAACCCAAGCGGTGTAATGGTAAGCAATTCAGGAATGCTACGTTTAGCACGCCATACTTGTTCCCAACCTATACAAGCTGATTTTTCCTTAAATGTATTCAACCACTTGACCACAAAATGGCTTGCGGCTAATGGCGCCGTAAAAGCAACCATTTCTCCGGAAGCTACATATAGTCAAATTACTGAGTTAATACCTAAAAGCGCGCTGCCGCTTGAAATGATTATCCATGGTCCTATCGAAGCTATGGTTTCTGACCATTGTGTGCCCTCTGCTGTTTTAGGTACTGATCCGTTTAGCTGCGGCAATAATTGCTCTGATAAACGCTACGCTCTTCTGGATACTGCCGGTCAACAGCACCCTATCATGATTGACCAGTATTGCCGCAGTCATATCCTGTTTGCTAAGGATTTATGCCTACTTCCCTATCTAGGCGCACTTGCCGGTATCGCTCAATTCCGAATTGAAGGTCAGCATTATACCCCAGAGCAACTTGGTATAATTATAAAAACTTATAGGGAAGAACTTGATAAATTAGCGGCACAACAAGACAAATATGAGTTCGACCAAAAGCAACTTGAAAGAATCACTGCCATAAGCCCGCGCGAACTCGGCATAGGCGTATTCCGTTACCGCATCTCTAGATAACCTTTAAAATAATTAGTGGGAAAGGTGGTTACCATGAAGACTTATATTGGACCCGACGAGGTCTTACGCAAAAAACGCGAGTATCTGATACCCTGTGTATATCACTTCTATCGCCAGCCAATGCAGCTAGTCAAAGGCGAAATGCAATATTTATATGACCACACCGGAAAGCGTTATCTCGATTGCTTTGCAGGGGTGTCAGTTGTTAATTGCGGTCACTGCAATCCGCAGATAACAAAAGCTATCTGCGACCAGGTAAATACCCTCCAGCATACTACAACTATATACTTGACCCAAAACATTGTTGATTTAGCCGAGCGAGTGGCTGAAGTTACGCCTGGCAATCTAAAAAAGTCCTTTTTCTGTTCAAGCGGTACAGAAGCAAATGAGGGCGCTGCTCTGTTAGCCTCAATTTATACCGGTCGACATGAATTCATTAGCCTTCGACAATCACTCCATGGCCGTACCAAGCTGACCATGAGTCTAACGGGCCTTAGTTTATGGCGAACAGACACGACACCCGTGGGCGGTATAAGTTTCGCACCAAATGCTTATTGCTACCGCTGCCCCCTCAACAAACGTTATCCAGAGTGCGATCTTGCTTGTGCAAATGAGGTAGAAACGGTTATTAAGACATCGACTTCCGGACAGGTTGCTGCTATGTTTGCCGAAACAATACAAGGTAATGGCGGTATGATTACACCACCTCCTGGATATTTCAAACGCATAAAAGAGATACTTGATTCCTACGGCATTCTCTTAGTAATCGACGAGGTTCAGACAGGGTTCGGTCGTACTGGCAAAATGTTCGCGATTGAAAATTATAATGTTGTACCAGATATAATGACTGTAGCCAAAGCCCTTGGTAATGGCACTCCTGTTGGTGCATTTATTACCCGCGCCGAAATTGCTGATAAATATACCCGCCCCGGTGCATCAACGTTAGGAGGCAATCCAGTAACAGCAGCGGCGGCTTTAGCAACTTTAGACGTAATAACTACGAATGACTTGCCTGCAAGAGCAGCTGAGCTAGGTGAATACCTAAAAACAGGCCTAACTAGATTGCAGGAGAAGCATAATATTATCGGCGATATTCGCGGCCTTGGCTTGATGTTAGGAGCCGAACTTATCAACGCTGATAAGTCTCCAGCTATCGACCAGACTGATATTATCCTGGAAAAAATGAAAGACCGGGGCTTTTTGATCGGGAAAAATGGTCCCAACCGAAATGTCCTGGCCTTCCAACCGCCTCTTATAGTTACAAAAAATGATCTTGATGATCTATTAAATAACCTGGATGATGTAATAAACGAGTTATAGTCTGACTATCCTCTCATTAAACGGTTTGCATTGCGTACACTCTTTTGTGTACGCATATCTTTTTTTACAGAAACTAAACGCGGAATTGTGTACTTTTTCCTCTCGATGGTCATTCTTTTTGCATGAGCAATAAATACCACTATCGCAACTACCGCCCATACTACTGCAAAAATTCTACCTACTGAAGATGTAATAAACTCCGGGATGGCTAGCCAGAATACCACGAACATCGCCGTCATTGCCGTAAGGCTCAGCAGCGATCCAAACTTGCTGGTTTTTTCCTTAAATAATCGACTCATCGCTCTTTTCCCCACTTTCATAATGCCATTTATAGTTTAACTATCGCGTAAATTCGACGAACTACCTTACGTTATATATATTAACCCGCAGCATTAACTATTACCACAATTAGCCAGGACTATACATTTTGAAACTTTTGCCTAAAAATACAATATACACATAATTTTAGGTAAAATTCGACAGGATTTTTTGTTTTTTTATCGAATAGAACAAAAATAGCTCAGCCAAATGGATATCATCAATGATAGATACCATAAAAACATAGAGCAAGCTATATGGGTACCGTATGCCGTCCATACGGTATTGTTATATCTTCTCTGTGTTTTTTTATTATATAAATAAAGCAATCTAGGAGGACAGCTTTGAACAGTCGAAACCGAAAGACATCTTCACTATCCAGACGCAGTTTTTTAAAACTTCTGGGAGGAGTTGGGGCAGCTGGAGTCGCTTCAACGACGGCTGGTTGCAGCAATGTCCCCGTTGGCGGGACAGGCTGGTTGCCTCAGCAATATCACACAGCAAGCAACTGGCCAGTACAAGTTAAAGGCCGCATACCTATCGACTTTAACAATCCCTCAATTGTTCGTGATGACCGCAAGTGCATTTTGTGTGGTCAATGCATCGAAGTATGTAAAAACATTCAAACAGTATATGGTTATTACGAATTACCTCTAAAAAGTGATATCATCTGCATCGACTGCGGTCAGTGCACTATGTGGTGCCCCACCGCTGCTATAACTGAACGTGATGACGTCAGTAAAGTGCTAAAGGCGCTTGACGATAAAGACAGCTTTGTCTTCATCCAAACAGCTCCTGCAACAAGGGTTGCCCTTGGTGAAGAGTTTGGCCTGCAGCCTGGGGCTAATGTCGAAGGCCGACAAGTTACAGCATTGAGAAAGCTTGGTTTTGACGCAGTATTCGACACTGGCTTTACCGCTGATCTTACAATTTTAGAGGAAGCTAGCGAACTGGTTAAGCGCTTATCAGAAAAAACTTCTACTTTACCACAATTCACCTCGTGCTGCCCTGGCTGGGTAAAGTTTTGTGAATACTTTTATCCTGAATATATCCCAAACCTCTCTACTGCTAAATCTCCCCAGCAGATGCTAGGGGCACTCAGCAAAACTTATTACGCTAACATAAAGAGTATCAACCCTAGAAAAATTGTTTCGGTTGCGGTTATGCCATGCACAGCTAAGAAATTTGAGTGCCAACGGCCCGAAATGAGATCCGACAGTCACCTGCGAGATGTAGACATCGTTTTAACTACACGGGAGCTCGCCCGGTTAATTAAAATGAAGGGGATTAATTTAAATTCCTTAGAAGATGGTTCCTATGACAGTATATTAGGGGAAAGCACCGGAGCGGGCATGATATTTGCAGCAACCGGCGGTGTTATGGAGGCAGCTGTACGTACCGCTTATTATTTAGCAACCAACGAACCTCCGCCTGAGGAATTCTTAACCTTCAGAGCTGTTCGCGGATTGCAGGGTGTCAAAGAATCATCAGTAGACATTCCTGGGTTTGGAATATTAAGAGTGGCAGTGTGCAATGGATCTAAGAACGCCCGAGTTCTTCTTGATAAAATTCGTACCGGTGAATCAGCTTGGGACTTTATTGAAGTGATGGCTTGTCCAGGTGGCTGTATAGGCGGAGGCGGTCAGCCACGCACATCATTGCCCCCTTCAGACGAAGTGAGAGCAGCTCGCATTTCCAGTATTTATCGTTTAGACAGCAAGTCGCGTAAAAAAAGACTTAGCTTTGAAAACAACGACGTTAAGCAAGTTTATAAAAACTTTCTCATTCATCCCCTGAGCGAGATGTCCGAGCGTTTACTTCACACTCACTATAAAGACCGCAGCAGCCAGTTAATAGCAAAAAAGAAATATAGCTTGGATGAGGGTGAATCTAATGGCTAAAGCCGTTTTGGTTGATATAACTAAATGCATTGGTTGTGGAAGCTGTACAGTAGCCTGTAAGCTTTGGAATAACTTGGATTTTGATGAAAAACATCCGGCAACTGGATTAAAAGCCGAACTTAATGATAATAACTGGACAACAATTGCGCTTAAAGAAGTTGATCATAAAAATAGTAAAGTATGGCGCTTTGTTAAGCATCAGTGCATGCATTGCCTCGAACCAGCCTGCGCATCTGCTTGTTTTTCAAAAGCATTACAAAAAAACAATGATGGAGCTGTTGTGTATTACCCCGATTTATGCGTAGGCTGCCGTTACTGCATGATAGCTTGTCCATTCAATATTCCTAAATTTGAATGGAAAAAAACTTTTCCGCTCGTCACCAAGTGCCAAATGTGTTCTACAAAAATAGCCCAAGGCGAGTCACCAGCTTGCGTATCGGTTTGTCCTACTATGGCGCTTAAATATGGCGAGCGCTCAGAACTTCTTAAAGAAGCAAAAGCTCTTATTAATAACAACAAAATATATGTTAAAGAAATCTACGGCGAAACAGAAGTTGGCGGCACAGCCTGGCTGTATATATCAGATATTCCTTTTGCGAAGCTAGGTTTTAATACAGAATTAGGGAAAACCGCACTGCCAACCTATACACATAATTTTCTTAAATATACCCCTTTTCTTGCCATCGGTTGGGGAATGCTTTTGACAGGCTTATCTTTCTATACTAAGCGTCGCAATGAAATTGCTTCAAAAAAAGACAATGAAGATCAAAAGCAGCAAGAGACCACTAACCCGAAACCTTAAGTGACTAAGGAGAGTAACGATGACAACTTTTGAAGTGCTAGGCTGGAAATTTAAAATTACACCTACTCGGATCTGTTTAATGACAATCACAGCAATAAGTGTTGCGGTCATGATAGTTCGTATGATTACAGGATTGGGTATGTTAACCAATCTTAATGATGATTGGCCATGGGGTTTGTGGATAGCCTTTGATGTCTTCACGGGAGTAGCGTTAGCCGGCGGAGGCTACTCGACGGCCCTGATTGTTCATATCCTGCATCGAGACAAGTATCATCCTATTGCGAGAGCAGCACTTGTCACTTCGCTGCTTGGCTATCTTTTAGTAATGATCGGTCTATTTTTAGATATTGGTCAATGGTTTAATTTTTGGCGACCTTTTGTTTCTTGGGGATATTCATCAGTATTATTTGAGGTGTTTTGGTGTATATCAATTTATACTACAATCCAAGTATTAGAGTTCGGAGAAATAGTCACGGAAAAGATTGGACGTAGATTTCATGCACTTATTAAGAAACTATTACCTTTACTATTAATTCTTGGCGTAATTTTCCCAACCCTGCATCAGTCATCATTAGGGGGATTGTTTTTAATTGCTGTGCACAAGCTGCATCCCCTCTGGTGGTCGCCTCTGCTCCCCGTCTTTTTTCTAATGTCCTCATTTTTCGTAGGAGCGGCTATGGTATGTGTTGAATCTACTTTAGCGGGTAGAGCCTTCAATCATAAAGTTCCTGTTAATGTTCTTAGCGGCTTGGCTAAAATAAGCGGATATATGATGATCTGTTATTTAGCGCTGAAAACTTACGATCTCATTTCACGCGATGCCTTCTCACTGGTTTTCACCTACAGCTTGGAATCAACCTTCTTTGCTGCGGAAATTGTCTTAGGAATTGTGATCCCAATTCTTATCGTATTTAGTAAAGCTGGTAAGACTCGAACCGGATTGTTTATCTATGGGATTTTAGCTAGTATCGGCGTAGTATTAAGCCGGTTTAACGTTGTTTTTACCGGTATGGCTCAAAATAATGGCGGCTATTACTTGCCGTCAATTTGGGAATTCACTGTTAGTCTTGGCTTAATTTCTGCAGGCTGCCTTGCATATTGTTTCATAGTTGAAAACTTTAATATTCTTGGCCATCAAGATAAGCACCAATCAGAAAAACAATCTTATAGAGTATCCGCCTAAACAAAAAGACTTGGCATCGCCAAGTCTTTTTCAAATTTAAATATAGTATTATTTTATTTATTTCACTTCAAATTTACCTTTTACATATGTCGGTATAGAGTAAGCGTATAACTCTTTACTTATCGAAGCATTCGCTGGTACATATACTAAAACCTTTGATGATACCCTCTCACTGGAACCGCCGATTGTATAACATACACCACTTAAAAAATCTGTCATGCATTGCTGATTATAGTCATCTACCTGAGAAAAGTTTACTACAATTGAAATACCTGCTTTAAGATAATCAGCATAGTCTTTGACGTCCTCATACTTTAGCGGTGATAAGACAGCCATTTTCATATCAGGCCGATTATTACTATGTACACGCAGACGCGAGGGTTTATTGCGACCAGAACTTTGTTTTTCCTCAGTATCAGTAAAATCATCTGCTGGCATTATAAAATTAGTAAGCTTGTCGATTAAACTGACCGCCATGGTACTCCCCTCCAATAATTCCAGTTATTATACCATTTTTTAGTAGTGTTCGACATTCTTGTAGCTTTTCCTGCTATACGTAAATTATTTCTGATTTTTAGCAATGCCCTGAACTATAGACAACCCGGCTTGCGCCGAGCTTTAGTGAAAACACAAGCCGCTAGTCGCACTTATGTCACTAGAATTGATAATTGCAAATTCTGGTAGACAAAAAATGTCCGTATGCTATAAGCTGCATGCCGGACACGCTATTCCATGACTCAAAACCTGATATTGCCGGCTCATATGCCGATACACCGTGACACCTTTACACCTTTTACGATAGGCCTGCCAAAACACATGGGCCACGTCAGACCTTGTAGCCGACTGCGGCAAGTTAACTGTTTTTGATACTCCATTGTCTATATTCCGTTGCGCTGCAGCTAGTTGGGCTACATGTCCTTCCGGAGGTATCTCATGGGCAGTTGCCAGGACTCTTTTAACATGTTGCGATAAGTTCGAGCTTTGAATGCTGCCCTCGTTAAGTATCATGGTTTCAATGGACGGTGTTAACAGCTTGTGTTCGTTAAGGTAAGCTAAAACTGATTGGTTTATACTCGATAACAAGCTACCGTCTAGAACTCGTCTTGTAATTGCTAATCCAAATAAGGGCTCTATTCCACTAGAGCAGTTTGCAATAATGCTTATGCTGCCGGTCGGAGCCAAAGTTGTTACAGTCGCATTGCGCATATAACGGGACTTACCGTTAAATATGCTTTGATCAAAGGCCAGAAAATTCCCTCGCTTACTGGCAAGTATAGCTGATTCCTGCCTAGCAGTAGCTGTTATAAAATTCATTAACTTAGCCGTTGTTCGGACCGCTTGTTGACTAGCATATGCCATATCCTGCATTATGAAAACATCTGCCAACCCCATAATTCCCAAACCAATTTTTCTGGTCTGCAGGGATTTTTGCTTAATCTCATCGAGCGGATAATGGTTGACATCAATTACATTATCTAAAAAGCGTACTGCCGTTCGAACAGTCTCAGCTAACTTTATGAAATCTATTTCCCATTTCCCACCGCCTCTTTTTAACATTCTCGTCAAATTAATTGAGCCTAATGTACACGACTCATAAGGTAAAAGCGGCTGCTCAGAGCATGGGTTTGGCGACTCAAAATCACCCAACTCCGGAGTTGGGTTTGCTCGATTTACAGTATCCAAGAAAAAGAGACCGGGTTCACCATTTTGCCAAGCCATATCAACAATTAAGTCAAATATTGACCTAGCTCTTACTCTAACTGTAGGATGGCCGGTTCGTGGGTTAACCAAGGCAAAATCTGTATCTTTTTCGACAGCAGTCATAAAGCTATCAGTGACTCCAACTGATAGATTAAAATTATTAAGCTCGGTATTGTTATGCTTTGCTATAATAAACTCTTTTATATCGGGATGATCAACTCTTAATACCGCCATATTAGCGCCGCTGCGGACAGCGCCCTGCTTTACAGTTTGAGCAACCGCATCAAAAATCGAAATAAAGGCAAGCGGACCGCTCGCCTTACCAGCTCTTTCTCTCACAACATCTCCTTGGGGACGCAGGCGTGAAAATGAAAAACCCGTACCACCTCCACTGTGATGAACAAGAACAGCATTCTTAAGTGTTTCAAAAATATCAGACAATGAGTCTCGTATTGGAAGGACAAAACAAGCAGCCAACTGCGCGTTAGCCTTGCCCGAATTCATTAATGTTGGGGAATTAGGCAAAAAGGCAAGATTGGACATTAATTTATAATACTCTTCTGCAGCCTGGTTCTTATCGGCCTGATACAACTCCTCCCCCTGAGCAACATGCTCTGCTACTCGCCAAAACATCTGGTCCGGCGTTTCATCCTCCAATAAATAGCGGTTTTTAAGCAGAGTCATAGCTTCGGGTGAAATCATTAGCCTACCTCCTTAAAACTAGGCGCCAACCTTACGATCACGTCCACGAACATGACGATCCAGAATCATTTTTCGTAAACGAATATTTTTAGGGGTAACCTCAACCAATTCGTCCTTATTAATCCATTCCAGGGCCTGTTCTAAACTAAATATACGCGGCGGAGTCAGGCGAATTGCCTCATCGGACGAGCTTGAACGCATATTGGTAACATGTTTTTTCTTACAAGGGTTGATATCCATATCGCTTTCTCTAGCATTCTCACCAACAATAAGGCCCTGATATACCGCTTGACCAGGCGACACAAACATAACCCCGCGATCTTGGACACTATAAATGCCATAACCTGTTGTCTCACCGTCTTCAAAGGCCACAAGCGCACCGCGAGTCCGTCCAGGGATATCACCTTTATAAGGAGCGTAACCATGAAAAACATGATGCATTATGCCATTACCTTTAGTGCTTGTTAAGAACTCAGATCTAAAACCAATCAAGCCTCTGGCCGGGATAATAAACTCCATCCTTAGGTAGCCAGCCAGTTCAGTCATGTTGATAAGATCCGCTTTTCTTGTTCCTAACCCTTCCATAACTGCCCCCATAAATTCTTGAGGTACATCAATAGTCAAAAGCTCCATTGGTTCGCACTTCTGGTTATTAATCATTTTATAAATTACTTCCGGTTTTCCGACTTGAAGCTCGTAGCCCTCACGCCGCATTGTTTCGATCAGGATTGATAAATGCAGTTCACCACGACCAGATACCTCGAATGAATCCGGGCTATCCGTTTCAACCACTCGTAAACTTACATTTGTTTCTACTTCTTTAAAGAGTCGTTCGCGCAAATGCCTTGATGTGACAAATTGACCTTCACGGCCTGCAAACGGGCTGTTATTAACGCTGAATACCATAGACAAGGTCGGTTCGTCAATTTTAATTCCGGGCAAAGCTTCCGGATTCTCAGTATCGGCAATTGTATCGCCGATGTTTACATCTTCAAGCCCCATAATTGCAACTATATCGCCTAATCCAGCATCACTTACCTCGACGCGCTTTAACCCTTGGTATGCGTATAATTTACCAATTTTGGCTTTCCTCTGGCTTTCACCGTTAAGGATTGTTACCTGTTGTCCATTTAAAATCCGCCCCCGTACAATTCTGCCGATAGCGATTTTACCAACATATTCGTCATAATCCAGAGTAGTAACCATCATTTGCAGCGGACCGTCAATATCGCCATGAGGAGCAGGGATTTGCTTAATTAACAGGTCAAACAGCGGATGTAGATTGTCGTTTTCATCATCCATACTTAACTTAGCGATGCCATCGCGGGCAGCACAGTAAACTACCGGGAAGTCGAGTTGTTCATCATTTGCATCAAGCTCAATAAATAGTTCGAGAACCTCATCAAGTACGTCCTCGACCCGCTGATCTGGGCGGTCAATTTTATTGATGACAACAATAGGTTTTAAATTCTGCTCTAATGCCTTTCTCAAAACATATTTAGTTTGAGGCATCGGTCCTTCAAATGAGTCAACCAGTAAAAGTACGCCGTCGACCATAGTTAGAACACGCTCAACCTCGCCGCCGAAATCGGCATGTCCAGGAGTATCAACAATATTTATCTTAACATCACCGTACATAACGGCAGTATTTTTTGATAAAATGGTGATTCCGCGTTCTCTTTCAATGTCGTTGGAGTCCATAACACGCTCAGCCACTTGCTCGTTAGCGCGAAATATTCCACTTTGTCTTAACATAGCGTCAACTAGTGTTGTTTTGCCATGATCAACATGCGCGATAATGGCAATGTTCCGTAAATCATTGCGTTCCATTATAACCCTCCCAAAATAAGAAAAAAGGATGCCGCATGCACCCTTTAGTGTCACTATATTTCAATATATTATACTGACAGCCAACTGTCAATGATTTCCCGTTATTATAAGTCATTTAATGTCTTTTTAATATAAGAATAGACTTTGCCCAGTCGGTTAAGAACTTCCGGTATTCTGCCGGCATCGGTAACAGCGATATGTTCCAAACGTTTCCGATAAGCGCGGTAATCAGTTTCAAGCTGCTGTAAGTATTCATAAAGTTCTTTTACGGCAGGCTCAATAGTTGCAATATCCGACTCAACAATTGACCACTCACGGCCATTAATTTCAGCAGCGTCGCCATAACGCGGGATATATGTCGAATATCCCAAATTGCTTTCAATCATGCGGGCAAAAGGCTCTGACATATCATATTCGCCGTGAACAATGAAGATATTTGATGGTGTTTTCTTGAAATGGCCCAGCCAGTTTAGCAGTTGGTCCTGGTCTGCATGAGCCGAAAACCCGTCTATATTATGAATTTGAGCTTTTACGCTAATTTCCTCACCAATAATCTTAACTCGTCTGGCTCCCTCAATCAACCTCCGGCCCAAGCTGCCTTGCGCTTGATAACCTACAAATAAAACGCTTGATTCCGGTCGCCATAAATTATGCTTTAAATGATGTAGTATTCGTCCTGCATCGGCCATACCGCTGGCCGAAATGATAACTGCGGGTTCATCAAGACTGTTGAGAGCCTTAGACTCCTCCGCCGTTTTAGTAAAGATAAGATTTGGCATATCGAGCGGCCCCGCCTGATTGCGCAGCATTTCCAGGACCTCGCTGTCGAAATCTTGTGTGTTGTGCATAAAGATATCAGTAGCAGATATTGCTAGCGGGCTGTCGATTACGACTTTAATGTCAGGAATGATTCCCGCCTTTTGCAGTTTACTAATATAATATAGCACCGCCTGGGTTCGGCCTACCGCAAAGGAAGGAATAATTATATTGCCCCCCCGTGCAATTGTGTCATTGATAATCTCAGCAAACTTTTCCTCTTTATCATAATGCTCATGTTTTCTGTCACCATATGTGGATTCAGTAATAATATAGTCAGCCTCATCGACATAAGTTGGATCTTTAATGATTGGCTGGTCCGGCTGGCCAAGATCCCCCGAAAATAATAGTTTTGTTGTCTTGCCTTGTTCTGTTACCCATATCTCAATTACAGACGATCCTAGTATATGACCAGCATCCTGGAACCGTACAGTTATGCTAGGAGAAAGAACCAATTCAGTATTGTAGGCAACAGGCTTAAATTGTGTCAAACATGAGTAAGCATCATCAAGAGTATAGATAGGTTCGAGTGGGATTTTGCCAGCCCGTTGACCTTTACGATTGGCTAATTGAGCATCATATTCTTGAATATGCGCGCTATCCGCGAGCATTATACGGCAAAGTTCCGTAGTTACTTTTGTTGCATAAATTGGACCTTTAAAGCCTTCTTTACAAAGTTTTGGTAACAGCCCACTATGGTCAATATGAGCATGACTTAACAAAACTCCGGTAACTGATGTCGGATCATATAAAAACGGTCGGCGATTAAGCGCGCTGATTGCCTTTGATCCCTGAAACATCCCACAATCTATTAATATCTTATCCTCTCCTACCTCTAGTAAAAAGGACGAGCCAGTTACCATTCTGGCGGCTCCTAAAAAAGTTAAACGCATAATATACCCTCCCTGTGAACTATAACTAATCCTTAAGATGTCTATAGTCTTAAATTACCATTCGACAGAAAATTCCAAATACCTCCCCGGTCCATTAACACTTACAAAAGAAAACAGTACGGGCTTTGCCCCGTACTGCTTTATCATCTTATCCCTCGCCCAAAATCCGTACTTCGGGCTGCAGATCTATCCCATAAATATCGTGTACCCTACTTTGAACCTCTTTGATAAGAGTCAAAACATCATTTGCCGTTGCTCCGCCGGTATTTACAATAAAACCGGCATGTTTAGTTGAAACTTGCGCCCCACCTACAGTTAAACCTTTTAGTCCCGCCTGATCTATAAGTGTACCGGCATAGTACCCTGGCGGACGTTTGAATGTACTGCCAGCGCTTGGTAACTCGACCGGCTGTTTTGTCTGACGCCTGTTGATATACTCGGTCATTTTACTGCGAATTATATCAGGTTCGCCTTCTTCCAAAGTCAATTCCACTTCACAAATTGTACAGCCGTTATCTTGAAACACACTATGACGATAAGAAAATTTACTATCTTCGTTGCTGAACCTGCGGATCTTGCCATTTTCACATACACAAGCGACAGCTGATACTACACAGCTCATCTCACCCTCATACGCTCCGGCATTCATAAATACCGCCCCGCCGACACTGCCCGGAATACCGACAGCAAACTCCATTCCAGTCAGTTTATTGTCCGCAGCATATCTTGATACACTGGCAAGCATTGCGCCGGCGCCGGCAATAATAGTTGAATCCTTATGCCTTATATAGCCCATGTCTCTGCCGAACTTCAGCACAATACCTCGAATCCCTTTGTCAAGTACAAGTACATTCGAACCATTACCAAAAGTAACCACTGGTACTTTATATTCTTTAGCAATGTCAAGGATAGCAGCTACCTCAGCAATTGTGGCAGGCATAGCAAGGAAGTCAGCCGGTCCGCCAATTTTAAAGGTTGTATGCCGCGACATTGGCTCATTAATAAGCAGCCTATGTTCTGGAATTATAAGTCCTAATTTTGTTATAAAATCATTAGACCAATCATTCTTTAGCAAATAAATCCAGTCCTTCGGCGACAGATTCGCCAATTATTTTATACACATCGGCCATAATTCGCTGAAAGCGCATGTGGGCTTGTAAAAAATCACGTGCTTTAGCGTTATAAGCAATTAAATCGTACATTTGTTGAATTTGTTCACTTTTCGCTTTATCTTCAGGCTTTCCGGACATTATTTCATATTCTATTTCCATTTGTTTTAGTATAAAGTCTTTTACCATTTTTTTGGCTTGTTCATCATTGTCTATAGCTTGTTTAGCTACTAAGAAAGATCGGTATTCGTCTGAACTTTTTAAGGCCTTTGCAAGCTCATGCGCTTTGTCATATATATTCACAAAAATCCCCCATTCCACACCACATATATTATGCGAGATACTTTAATTAAATTCATTTTTCGGCTTCAAACAGGACTAAATAATCATATTTTGAAAACCTACGACGCTTATTTATTCAATAATGCTAAATACAAGTCCTGCATTTTTTTTGCATCGACGGCTTGGGTTCCGGCAGATTCGCAGATAATACGTGGCGTAAAACCACGATTAACACATACTTCTATTAAAGGTTCATGAGGCGGGCCAAAAGGATCGTCGAACGTCCAATGTCGTTTCTCGCCAGCTTTTGTGTACTCAATTCGGCTAAAATGAATATGTAGATTTTTGGCTGTATCAGTCCCCAACTGCTCTCCAACCTTATCAAATACAAACTCAAATTCTTGGCTTGTGGTATACATCCCTCCGGTTACTGAATGGAGATGACCAAAATCTACAGTCGGTATAACCCAAGGAGACATTTTACAAAATTCCAAAACTTCTTCCAAGGAGCCTAACTGATTTTGCTTACCCATTGTTTCCGGAGCCAAAAATATCCCAGTTAAGCCTGCCTTTTCTATTTCATTCAATATCGCAGCAAATAGCCGCTTAGCTCTTAACATAGCGGCATTACGTTCTTGTTTTCCTCCGCCGATATGAAAGACAACCCGGTCAGCTCCCATCCATTTAGCAGCCTGCAAGGATTTTAAGAAATGCCGTTTAGTATTACTTGCGATTGTCTCATCTTCGGTTGCCAAACTTATATAGTACGGCGCATGGATGCTGAGCTTTACCCCAAATTGAGCAGCTTTAGCACCAATTTTTCGGGCTGTTTCTTCACGGATGTTTACACCACGGCTGCACTGATATTCATAAGCATTTAGACCTAATCCTGCCAGCCATTCCGGCATTTCAGCTGATGCCTTCTTTCCCGATTCATAAAAAGCATCTGGATTGCCGGCAGGCCCAAAATTAGCAATCATTCAATCACCCTATCCTCGCGCTATTTTTAAACCAGGAAACCCTACTTGACGTAATGCTTCATAAGCGACCACAGCTGCAGCATTAGATAAATTAAGCGATCGGGCTTCGGAAAACATTGGAATGCGGATACATCTTTCTTTATTAGCCTCCAACAAAGTTTGCGGTAAACCCGCTGTCTCTTTGCCAAATACTAATAGATCGCTGCTAGTATATTGAACATCAGTATAAAGCTTGCTGGCTTTCGTAGTATTGTAATAAAAATTATGACCCTGGTATAATTGTAGCACTTCATCGAAACAATCGTAGCAGTGTACCTTTACTAAGTGCCAATAATCTAAGCCTGCTCGTTTTAGATACTTATCTTCAATTGAAAATCCCAGCGGGCGTACTAGATGCAACTGTATATTCGTCGCCGCGCATAATCTGGCGATATTACCGGTATTACCTGGAATCTCAGGCTCGACAAGCACAATATGCAATATTAACACCTCGTTCCGTTATCTCATTTAACTTTTGCGGGAAAAACATACATCATAAAAGTCATAATAACTAACGTAACAATAACGCCAGTCGATTGGGCGTTGAGAATCCACAATCCTTTTCCGGCATTGCCGAATTGCAATAGAATTGTTACAGCAATTCCGGAAATTGCGCAAATAAAGGCAGCCGCAGTTGACGGCCGGCGTGAAAATAGCCCAAATAGCAAGGGTGCAGTTAGTGAAACTGACATCAGCGAGTAAAAAATAGATAAGGCCGTTATAATATTAGGCAGTATCAGGGCAATCACTACACCTGCCGCTCCGGCTACAAACGTCACCACTCTGCTGATCTTCAATAATGACTTATCGGAAATATTAGGATTTACAAAGGTTTTATACAAGTCCTTAGTAAATGAAGTAGTAACCATATATAATATAGCATCAGCAGCGCTTACTTCAGCTGAAAAAATTGCGGCCAAGGCTAGTGCTGATACCCAAAATGGCAATATCTCTTTTAACACCGTCGGTAAAGCTAATTCCCGGTCCGTCAAATCTGGAAAAATGGCAAAAGCACACATCCCCAAAACAACGGGAACCATAGCAAAAAGCAACTGTACAAAAGCGTTTAGTGCTGTACCTAATCTTACTGTGTGCTCGTCCTTAGCACCATAAACTTTACCGATAAGACCTGGTGATATAAAAAATGAGGGCGTTAGCATTAAGAAATAGCCGATAATCATGGTTAAACCCATGCCGGTATAGCTAAAATAACTATCAACATTAGATTGAGCGGCCATGTTTTGAGCAATCATGCTGTTCAACCCCTCCCAGCCACCAACATAGCTTAGTACAAAGGGAACAGCTAGCAAAAAGCCGAAAAACTTAACAATAATCTGAATAATATTAACAAAGGCTGCCGACAAAAGCCCCCCTGCACCGAAATACAACACCACAACTAAAGCAGCAAGCAATATGCCTGTGCTTTTATCCGTTCCGGCGACAACCCCCAGTATCCAAGCAATTCCCATTAACTGTCCGGCAAAAATGGCAAGTGATCCAACCGCTAATAACAAGGATATAAGGCCTCGAAAGTTTCGATTATAACGAAAATCAAGATAATCGCCTAAAGTGTATAAATTATACTTTTTTGCTATCCGCCAAATTGCCGGACCAACAACAACAGCTAAAATAAATGATCCTAACGCTGAAGCGCCAATCCACCACCATGCGGAAACCCCGAATTTATAACCCAACCCGGCTACTCCAACAGTACTTCCGCCCCCTATATTGGGAGCAATAAGGGTTGTAAAAAGCAATGCCGGACCGAGCTTACGACCAGCAACAAAAAAATCTGATGCTCCTTTGACCCGACGGGTTACAATGAAACCAACAGCAATCAAAATTAGCGCATATATAACAATTGACAATAAATAAGCATTCACAGTATTTCCCCTTCGTAGACACCTTCAGCCTGTCCATATTATTCATATTCGACGTCTTAAATATTACAGCAGACCTTACCCAATTAAGCGACTATCGGACTCCAAAAAACAATTATATATCATAAGGCGGTTTTTTCCAACATTTATACTTAGATCGGCAGTTTTTTATCTGCTTATTTGTCGGATAGCATTCTGACAGCAACTCTGCTTAGCACTTCGACCCCGAGCTTTAACCCTTGCTCATCGATATCGTATTTAGGATGATGCTGTGGATATATTATTCCTTTTTCAGCGTTGCCTACACCGACAAAGATTAATACGCCAGTCACCTGCTGCTGATATAAAGAAAAATCCTCTCCGACCATTGACGGTTTTATTTCAAGCACATTTTCTTTGCCCACAGTCTCACTGGCTGCGTTAGCCGCAAGTTTGGCCAAAGCAGCATCATTAATTACCGGAGGATACCCAAAAACTTTTTTAATTGAAAATTGAGCGCCTGCTGCTTGGCAAATACCTTGAGTTATTTGCTCTATTCGTTTAAAAGCTTTTTGTCTTGTTTCTTCGTTGAAGGTTCTTACCGTACCTCTTATCACAGCGGTATCAGCAACAATGTTTGGCATGTCGCCAGATCTTAAAACTCCAACTGATAACACCGCAGGTTCCAGAGGGTCAATATTACGGCTGACTATAGAATTTAGCGCCACCACCACTTGCGCCGCCGTAAATAAGGCATCGATAGTTTGCTGTGGCATTCCACCGTGTCCGCCACTGCCACTTATATTTATGGTAAACTCATCAGGCGAAGCCATTACGGCTCCCGGTGAGACACCAATTGTTCCAACCCTTAACGGCTGCCAAAGATGCAACGCCGCAATAGAGTCCACCCCGGAAAGAGCACCTTCTTCAATCATTTTGGCTGCACCGCCTGGAAACACCTCCTCGCTCGGCTGAAATAACAACCTGATATTACCGGCAAAATCCTGTTTTAACTGTAATAGTACCTGAGCCGCCCCTAATAGGATTGCTATATGCCCGTCATGACCACAAGCGTGACAAACCCCTGCGTTTACCGACTGATAAGCTTTCCCACAATTATCAACAAGCTCCAAGGCATCAATATCAGCTCTCAAAGCAACTGTCCTGCCAGGCTTATTACCCCTAATTTCAGCTATTATGCCAGTTCCAGCCGCCTTGTGATGTTCAATCCCCAGCCTGTCCAATTCGGCTAGAATTCTCTGTTGAGTCTTAAATTCTTGTCCGCTGAGCTCAGGGTATTTATGAAAGTGCCGTCTAAATCCCACTACTACTTCATGGCAATTTGATGTTAATTCTTTTATTTCCATTACAATCCGCCTCTCTATCTGTATATAATATAATTAACATATCAAGTTATTATTACCGCTGCAAGATTTAATCAGTTTTAATATTATATCTAAAAAAGAGAGCAGCCACCAATTAAGGTGGCTGCAGGTTATCTATTCGTCTTCTGGGCGCTTATTCTTGTAGTGCTTTTTGTGATGGTTATAATTATCATCACAATCATCCTCAAAGTCTTGATCAGGTGCCAGGCCTGTAACATCAGCAAATGTATGGCAATGTCTATCATCATAACTTGTTTTGCCATTATAGTAATGCGTATGTGTCCCGTCCGGCATTTCTATTGCTGGGCCTGTCATTACATCGTACATATGCCAATGACCATTATTATCTTCAGATAAGTATGAAGTTCTGCCGCGGAGACGATGTACATGTGACGCTCCATATTCACGAGCCGGACTGCTTACCCCTAGCATAGTATGCTGATGCTCGTCAGCTACATTTGTTTCGTTTAAAAATGTATGCACATGCATATATCTTTCGGCCTCGTTGCTGACATTCGCCTTTCTTTCCTCGTCATTGACCATTACTGCATTCCCCCTTTAACATTTACTATAATTTATGTTAAAAAGCGAGAATTGGTGACTTCGCAATTGTAGTGAATAAATTACAATTTAGTAAAACTCCAGCCGGTTTTTTTATACCCTTTTTGACAAAAATAATATATACCCCGTCCATGGCCTCTTGGTTAATTTAGCCAGTTTTGCCTGGACTGTCGTAGTATTAAGAAAAACTTGATAAGCAGGTGCATAAGTGAAGCGTTTTACCTTTGTAGTGCTTGTATTTGCCCTTTTACTATACATTCTCGAAAACACTTCCATTGCGGGGCTGCATAAATATAAACCTACACTTACAGCCGACTTAGTAAGTAACGAATATATCCTTTCCTGGCCCAGAATTCCATATATAGCATATTATGAAGTCGAGGTGTTAAGTAAGCCATCAGACGACGCTTATAATCCCTCGGCATTACAATCCATTATTAAATACCGTACATGGAAAAACAATATAACTATTGATAAAAACTTCCCTTTCCGAACATATTGGCGTGTATCAGCACAAGGCCTATTTCAACGTCCTCTTGGCTATTATTCTGATTCAATAAACTTATCGCAAATCATGGGTATATCTGCCGAAGATTTCTATAATATAAAGCCTATCCCTATTTCAAATTATGATATTGATAATCCCGCCTCCGAGAAATCAATGCTTACATGGTCAAAAGTCGAAGGTGCGGTTTCTTACGAAATAGAAATCTTAAGTAATCCTCCCGAAAATCCTAATACAACAATCCCCTCCCGTTACCGTATTCACAGCACGCAGCAAATTTTTACAAATGGCTATAATGCTAATTTTTCAAAATATGCTAATCCAACGGTCTACTGGCGGGTGCGAGCCTTGGATTACGACGGTAACCCGCTCGGGGTTTATTCGGATGCCACTGAAATATATATTGAGCATAATTTAAATCTTCCGCTTAAGCCACTTATTAATAGTGACATCAATAAAGACGGCAGACCTGCTCCGCTATACCCAGTTTACTCTTGGATCCCGATATCAGGAGCAGTCAGCTATGAAGTCGAGTTAACAAATGCTCCGCCGGAAAACCCTAATAGCACTAACCCGTCGAAATTTCGAATCTGGAGTAAAGAAGTAGTCGGAAGCTCTAATTGTTATGACAATCAGCCCCGCATCACCCCAGGCGTTTATTTCTGGCGTGTGCGGGGACTAGACATGTTTGGCAACCCTGTTGGTGTATACTCTGATGCTCATCAATTCACCGTTGACCTTAGTCACGGCAGCTATATCGCTACCTTTGGTGATAGTATTACGCATGGCGGAGGTGCAATTTCGTATTCACCAGCTGATTGGGAATATAGTTACCAAATCTATTTGCAATTTACTGCCACTAATCTAGGAAGGAGCGGGGACACTTCGGAGTCAATGGTTGAACGGTTCGATAGAGATGTCTTACCCTACCAGCCAAAATTTTTACTAATACTAGGCGGTACTAACAGTTTACGTAGTGGTACTACCGCACTACAAGTTATCAAAAATCTTACTGTTATCCGCGAAAAATGCCTCATCAACGGGATACGGCCAATTTTCTTAACATTACCTCCTATTAACCCCACTGCAATTGATCGGGCCTTCAACGAAGAAACTGCGCCGAATTGGCGGGAGCAATTTGATCTCGTAAATTCTTTTATCCGTCAGCAGCGTTACCATATCGTTCTTGATCCTTACTTTTGCAACGCTAACCGTGAACTTCCGGACCATTACGCCATTGATGGCTTACATCCCGATATTGAAGGAAAAAAGCTTATCGCCCAAATTATCAACGCTAATTGGTGGCGAGTAACGAGGTAACGATTAAGTCACGTCGTTGTTTAGCTTTGCTGAAAAACGTATGCAGCGCCTCGCGATCACTAGTTTGAGCCGCCGCAATCACTTCGCCCAGAAGATCTTGGAGCTTTCTTAAACCATCTGCAACGGCATCACAATTACTAACACAAATATCTGCCCATACATCAGCATCGGAGCCTGCAATACGGGTAGTGTCGCGAAACCCACCCCCTGCTAACTGCAAGCCTTCCGGCTCGCTAAGATGTTCAAGCAGGTTAACTAACGCTGCTGCCGTAACATGCGGCACATGACTAGTCATTGCGGCATACAAATCATGTTTCTCCATGTCCATCGTTGTTATTATAGCCCCTGTTAACGCTATCAATGATCTTATCATTCCTATCGCTGCAGGCGGCGTTTTTGGACTGCTTACAAGAATATAATATTTATTCATAAACAGTTCCTTGTCAGCAGCTGCAACGCCACTTCGTTCACTACCTGCCATAGGGTGACCGCCCACATAATTTACTCCTGGCGGAAGCATCTGCTCGATTTTTTCAAAAACAAATTGCTTAGTGCTGCCTACGTCAGTAAGCACAGCACCTTTTTTCATATACGGAGCTATACGCTCAACAATTGATAACATCTGCAACACTGGCGTACATAAGAATACGACATCCGCATCGTGCACAGCGTCAGCAAGATTACTTGAAATACGGTCAACAACTTTTCTTTCTAACGAAAGGTCTCTTACCTCAGGATTTATATCCCATCCGGATATAATACTTCCACCCTGCAATTTATCCTTAAACGCAAGCCCTATTGACCCGCCAATTAACCCTAACCCAATAATAGTAATATTTAGCATGCTCATGATAGCTTCTTCCCCATAGCTAAAGCAACATTATCAATATGGTCCATTAGTCCGGCAAAATTTTCAGGCGTGAGCGATTGCTGACCATCTGACAAAGCTTGGGCTGGATTGGGGTGAACTTCGATTATTAGGCCATCAGCGCCAGCAGCAATTGCTGCTTTTGACATAGGTTCGACTAGCTGCCATACTCCAGTGCCATGACTAGGATCAACAATAACCGGTAAATGGCTCATCGTTTTTACCATTGCTACTGCACTCAAATCAAGCGTGTTACGAGTACAGTCTTCAAAGGTTCTTATACCCCTTTCACACAAAATAACATTTTGATTACCCTCACACAATATATACTCGGCGGCGTTTAACCATTCATTAACGGTTGCTGATAAGCCACGTTTTAGAAGAATGGGTTTATCAATTCTTCCTACTGTACGAAGCAAATGGAAATTCTGCATATTTCGAGAGCCGATTTGCAGAACATCAGCATACTTACTTACCAAAGGCACCGCTTCAGCGTCCATAACTTCAGTTACAATCTTTAAACCAGTCTGCTCACGTGCTTCAGCTAGTAACTTTAAGCCGTACTCCTCTAGACCCTGGAAAGAATACGGCGAAGTTCGAGGTTTGAATGCCCCGCCGCGCAGAAATTGCGCGCCGGCATTACTAACAGCTCGAGCTGACAGAAGCAGTTGGTCCCTGCTTTCCACCGCGCACGGCCCAGCCATAACTGCAACCTTATCACTGCCGATTTTTACCCCTCCTACATCAACTACAGTATCTTGTTGTTTAAAATCACGACTTACCATCATCACCATGCTACCATCCTCCTGCTTTCATATGAAAATGCAAAAAATCCCGTCCCTGAACAGGGACGGGATTTAACTACCCGTGGTACCACCCTGCTTGCATTGCTATGCAAGCCGCTTATTTCAGGTACGGGACTTCTCTATCCGATACCCTAGCCCTGTAACGGTGGCATTCCGGCGCAGTCTACTAAACTCTTCAACCTGCATCTCATGGGTGTATTTCAACCAACGCCTTTACCGAGTCTCACCAACCCTCGGCTCTCTGAAAAAAACGTTTGATTTACTTCTCCCAATCATTGACTTTTTGATATCATTTTATTTAGTTATCAGTTTAAATTAAATAATACTCGTTGTCAAGTATTATTTTTAGATCTTAGAGAAATTATTCTAAAATTCTATTTGGGCTTATAATCTGCCAAATAGACTTAGTTTATCACCATCGTGAAGAATTTGGTTAAGGCTGCCTTTCTGATTGTTTACAATAATTATTGAAACCGCATCTTTATCAATATCAAGTTCATCAAGCAGTTCTCCGACAGATATGTCGCCAAGAACATCAACCGTCACAATACCGCTCGGACTGGAAGGCAAATAGTTTCTCAATGAATCATATAAGTGAATTTCTATTACCATAACACCCTCCCCGAAATTAAAAACTGAATTAAGTCATAGGTATATACTTTTATATCTAACAAAAGGAATATTCTCCTTGCTTCCAAAATATTCCTTCTGAAAATAATTGTATAAAAAAAAAGACCTTTAAAAGGTCATGCAAAGACATTAATTAACTCGCTATTTATGTTTCGCCACCATGTTGTTTTATAAGTTCCGCTACTTCCTCTACTTTTTCTTCCGGCACAAAAATGACCATCGTAAAAGCATACCCGCCTGCTAGACCATAACCGCGACCACTATAGCCGCTAACGGACGGATCAGAGCCCATTAATATGCGGGCAGAATTATTTTCATCATCTGGCGTATCAGCTGAAAACACCGTCAGTCCCGTTAATGTCTCGGTATAATTCGATGATAAAGAGTCCTGCATATTGGCATCAAGCGAAACACCAAACCGACTGTTTCTTTTTACATGAACATCGCTAACTCCTTTTGAATATAAGGCATTCACAACTTCTTCTGCTTTGGTGCTCGACGGAAATTGCGCGATAATCGTCCTTTCCTGAGCCATTATAAAACCTCCTTTTCATCTATATTTTCAACAAGGAAAGCATAATAAATCCCTATGAAAAAGAGGTAGAGAAGACAAAAATTGAAAAGGAATGTAACCCAGCTCCAACGAATAATATTAGGTAATTTCTGGCTAAGCTATAATCAATAATTTAAAATGGAGGTTTGCTATGAGTAGATTGAGGTTTTTGGGTCACGCTTGTTTTCACTTGGAAAATAACGACACCGCGCTATTATTTGATCCTTTTTTATCGGCTAATCCTTTTCAAAAAGCCCAGCCTTCTCAAATTAGTTGCAACTATATTCTTGTATCTCACGCCCATTTCGATCACCTGGGCGATACTGTTGATATTGCAAAACGAACATCAGCCACTGTTATCTCAACAGCTGAAATAGCCTATCTCTGCGAAAAAGAGGGCTGTAAAGTTCATGCCATGCATATTGGCGGCAAGCATAAATTTAGCTTTGGATATGTTAGAATAACCCCTGCATTTCATGGTGCAGGAGTAGAAGGCGGACATGCTTGCGGGTTTATCGTCAATTTTAATGGCAAAAACATTTATTTTTCCGGCGATACCAGCCTATTTGGTGATATGGAGCTTTTGGGGCACTTAGAAACAATTGATTATGCCTTACTTCCGATTGGCGATAACTTCACTATGGGACCAGAAGATGCTGTTGAGGCGGTTAATCTACTGAAGCCTAAAGCAGTCATTCCCATGCACTATAACACATGGCCGCTCATAGCACAGTCGCCGGAACACTTTAAAAATACCGTAGAAAACAAGCTTAACATCCCGGTACACGTTCTCCAGCCAGGAGAATCATTAGAAATTTAAATACCAAAAAGGGATTCCAGGAGTTACTCCTAGAATCCCTTTTTATTATACTTATGAAATTAAGTCTACTATATTTTCTTGATCATCGCAGTTTCGTCACAATTAGGAAATTTGGCGCAATTGATACACTCTTTCCATACCTTGTGCGGCAAAAGATCCTTTGATACCTCTTCAAACCCCAGTTTAGCGAAGAATCCCGGCTGATAGGTTAATGTAAATAATGTCCTCACGCCTAATTGCGTGGCTTCAGCAGTAAGAGTTTCAACAATATTTCGCCCGATACCAGCCTTAGTAATATGAGGGGCAACCGCTAGGGCTCTAATTTCAGCCAGTTCATCCCAGGTTAGGTGAAGGCTTCCGACACCCACTATTACCCCGTCGTTTTCGGCAACAACAAGGTCACGCAGCGTTTCATATAAGACATTTCGAGAACGTGATAACATTAATCCTTGGTCAGCATATTCATTGACTAGCTTGTGAACAGCCTCAACATCTTTAAAAGTAGCCTTGCGGTAGATCAAATCAACCCCTCCTCTCAGTATAATAATACAACGATGTTAATATTTATTCAATATTTTTCTGAGATTGATTCTTCACTTTAGAGCTTGGGCACATATCGGAAATTGGGCAATTTCCACATTCAGGATTTCGTGCTTTACATATCCTGCGACCATGCCATATTAGCCAGTGGTGAGCTGCAGCCCATTTCGCTTTAGGGATAGACTCCATAAGTCCGAGTTCAACTTGATCTGGTGTCTTGCCCTCTGCTAATCCTAATCGGTTGGACACTCTAAACACATGGGTATCAACTGCTATTGCCGGAATATTAAATAGTTGGCTTAAAATAACATTGGCCGTTTTACGCCCTACCCCTGGCAGTTTTATTAACTCCTCAAAACTGGCCGGTACCTCACTGTTATGCTCACGGCACAGTAACTCACATGTGGCTATTATATTCTTAGCTTTATTTCGATATAAGCCGCACCCCTTAATATAATCTTCGAGTCCGGCTTGGCCAAGCGCTAATATTTTAGTCGGAGTGTTATATTCGGCAAACAAGGACGCCGTTATTATATTCACGCGTTCATCTGTGCACTGTGCTGACAGTATAACAGCTATTAATAATTCAAACGGTGAACTATAAGCTAATGCTGTTGTTGTGTTTTTATAAGTTTCCTCCAACACGGCAAGTATCGCTTTTTTTCTCTTGCCTGAAATTTTCATACCATCCTCCTTATTATCTAGTACACATCTAGTTGGTCAAACTGCGAACTGGAGCAGGAATTCGTCCGCCGCGCGCAATAAATTTATCGGCCTTAAATTTATTTACCGCTAAAATGGGGCTATGACCTAAGAGCCCGCCAAACTCAACATTATCGCCAACTTCTTTTCCTGGAACAGGAATAATTCGAACTGCCGTTGTTTTATTATTAATCATGCCGATCGCTGCCTCATCAGCAATTATAGCCGAAATAGTGGCGGCGGTAGTATCGCCTGGGACTGCTATCATATCAAGCCCTACTGAACAAACACAAGTCATCGCCTCAAGCTTTTCCAAGGTCAAGCTGCCGCGCTCAACAGCGGCGATCATACCGGCGTCTTCACTCACTGGGATGAAGGCTCCGCTTAGCCCGCCAACATGGGAAGATGCCATAAGACCACCTTTTTTTACTGCATCATTGAGCATCGCTAAGGCAGCGGTTGTCCCTGGGGCACCGCAGCTTTCTAGTCCCATCTCTTCTAGAATAAACGCAACGCTGTCACCTACAGCTGGAGTCGGAGCAAGTGAAAGGTCAACAATACCAAAGGGCACCCCAAGACGGCGCGACGCTTCTTGTGCTACTAGCTGGCCTACTCTGGTAATTTTAAACGCCGTCGTTTTTATAGTCTCAGCAACGGTACTAAAATCACAGCCTTTGACTTCTTCTAACGCTCTTTTCACTACCCCCGGCCCGCTAACACCTACGTTGATTACAGTTTCAGGCTCACCTATCCCATGAAATGCGCCAGCCATAAACGGATTGTCCCCAGGTACATTCGCAAATACTACAAGTTTTGCACAGCCCAATGCATCCCGGTCGCGGGTAAGTTCCGCGGTCCGTTTGATAATCTCTCCCATCTCTCGAACACAGTCCATATTGATCCCGGTTTTAGTTGATGCCAAATTAACTGACGAACATACGCGTTCTGTAACAGCAAGAGCTTCCGGTATCGATTTAATCAGAACGCCGTCGCCCTTTGTATAGCCTTTTTCAACTAAAGCCGAAAAGCCACCAATAAAATTCACGCCTACTGCTTTGGCTGCTCTATCCAGAGTTTCTGCAATAGGTACATAGCTGTCGGTTTTTACAGCCTCGGCAGCAATGGCTATTGGTGTAACTGAAATACGTTTATTTATTATCGGAATTCCAAATTCCGACTCAATTTGTTCACCTGTATTCACAAGGTTTACTGCTGTCTTGGTAATTTTATCGTAGATATTATTGCAAAAACATTTAAGATCAGGGTGTCCGCAGTCTCTGAGACTAATACCGAGCGTAATTGTTCTAACGTCAAGTTTATTTTCTTCAATCATTCGATTGGTTTCAAATATATCAGAAATAGTAAACATAATATCCTCCTTGTTTTGGGCTATGGTTAAATTCTATGCATACTGCGGAATATACCCTCATGTTGAGCTTTCATTTGTAAACCCATTTGCTTTCCGGTCTCACCAAGCATTTGTTGTAGCGTTGCTAAATTAACCTTACTTTCAGTCATATCGGCAATCATTACCATGTTAAAAAAGCCATCTAGAATGGTTTGGTTAATCTTTAGAATATTAATATTGTTTTCAGCTAAAATTTTGCTAACTGCAGCAATTATACCTACGCGGTCTTGTCCAACAATTGTAACTACAACTTTCATATAATCACACTCCATATAATTATTGCTCTTAGATATGGCTAGTATAACCTAGCACTTTTTTTGTAAAACTTTGTTCTTCGACAAAAGACGTCTTATTCCTGCAGGAAGGCAAAAGAAAAAAAGCCTTTCGGCTTAAAAGTATATAATTACTTTCTGTGCAGCAAATATTCATAGGCCATAAGTGCCGCTTTTGACCCATCGCCTGCAGCTATTACAATCTGCTTGTCAGGACCATTGTTTACATCTCCAGCCGCAAAAAGTCCCGGTATCCCTGTGCTTGTTCGGCAATCGACTATTATTTCACGGTCTTTACTCATACCAACTATTCCCTCTGCAAATTCTGAATTTGGGTTTAGGCCAATTTCTATGAATACGCCTTGGACATCTAACTCTGTTATACGTTCATCTGCTGTACACTTTATAACAAGCCTTTCGACAAAGTCTTGACCATATATTCCCGCTACACTGTATCCTATTAGTTTTATGATGTTATTAGATTCATTCATCTTATCGATAACAATCGGATCAGCGATGAAGTTTCTACGAGCAACTAGATAGACTTTATTAGCTATGGCGCTTAATTCAATCGCCGCTTGCAGCGCGGAATTCCCACCGCCGATTACGGCAACATTTTTCCCGGCATATAATGGTCCATCACAAGTCGCGCAATAAGTTACACCCCGTCCAGTAAATTCTTCTTCACCGGGAACTTCAAGTCTCCGGGGACGCTTCCCTGAGCAAATTATAACGCATTTAGCTTGGTGTACATCAGCATCGGTCATTACTTTGAATGTCCCATCTTCATTCACTTGCAGCTTTGTAACTTCTTCATATTTAATATTTACTGAATAACGCCGCACTTGTTCTTCAAACTTGACCATTAATTCAGGCCCTGTAATAAACTGATATCCCATATAATTTTCAATATCCATAGTCCACATTGGCTGTCCGCCAAACTCTTTAGTTACAAGTAAAGTTTTCATTTTTTTACGGGCGGCGTATACTGATGCTGTCATGCCAGCCGGCCCGCCGCCAATAATTATTAAATCGTACACATCCCATACCCCCATTCCTCTGGTGGAATTACTATAGATTATGAAAGTAATACTTTTATTGTTCACACCATGAATCCAAGGGTAATGTAATTGACAGCGCAATCATTATCTGCTAGCATTTTTACAATAATGTTTTAAAGTGAGGGCTAAAAATGATTACACCAGAAGTAATAGCAAGAATTAATGAGCTCGCCAAAAAACAGCGAGAAAATAATCTGACGGAACAAGAACGTGAAGAACAAACTCGTTTACGCCGACTATATATTGATAATATAAAAAATCAGATAAAACACCAACTTGGCCCGATCGAGATATCTTCCCACAGCAAAGAGTGTTCATGCGGCTGCCATGCAAAACACTAAAGCGTCCGGTACCTCGTGGTATTCCGTCTGGCTTTTAACAGCTGGACATTTTCTTAGCGATTTTTATGCTAACTTTTTACCGCCGCTTTTGCCTGTGTTTATAAGCACCCTTGGGCTTTCTTTAACAAGCAGCGGTTTGCTGGTTATGGTTTACTCGCTGACCTCTAATGTTATTCAACCATTTTGCGGCTATTTAATTGATCGCCGAGGGTATGCTTGGACACTTCTGCTTACAATCCTAGTTAGCGCAATCTTTATTTGCCTATCGCCCTTAAGCCCCAATTTGCTGCTGCTTTATATTGGAGTAGCCTTTTCTGGGCTCGCGACCTCGTTCTTTCACCCTTTAGGCTCCAGTCTCATTGGTAAAGTAGCATTACCGGAAAATAAAGGCTTGGCAATGGCAATTTTCATAGGTGGCGGCAATCTAGGGTTCGCCTTAGCTCCGGCAGCAATTATTTATTACCTTGTTCAATATGGTACTAAGAATTTACCGTGGCTAATAATACCGGCCTTTCTACTAACTGCGGCATTCTATTTTGCCGGCATTCACCGGATTAACCTTGCATCCCTTGCAAGGGATAACGCTACGCAAGTATTACCTTGGTATAAAAACAGTGGCTTAATTAAACTTAATGCCGTTATGGCTCTACGCTCGTGGGCACAGGTATCGCTTTTGACTTTCCTACCTATTCTTTTAGCAATAAAAGGAGCAACAGCCACTTTCGCCGGCAGTATGCTGACGCTTTTCTTGATGGGCGGCGCTTTTGGCAGTTGTGTTGGCGGCTATATCGGCGATAAGCTAGGCCACAAGAAATGTGTGATAGGATCATTGATTATATGCATACCTGTTATGTATTTATTTTTAAATTATGACACATTTAATTGGATAGCTTGGTTGTTACTTATAGTTTGTGGCGCGGCCTTACAGAGCACTGTCCCCTCCTCAATCGTTTGGGCTCAGCGGATACTCCCAGGCAATGCCGCTATGACCTCCGGTATGATGTTAGGCCTTTCATTTGGCCTAGGTGGCGCCGGGGCGGCTTTGACCGGGGCAATTGCTGATAATTTTGGCTTGAATAGCGCATTGCTTTTGGCTATTATTCCTCTTATAATTGCTATCCCAGTTGCATGTTACGTTCCCTACCCCTCAGATCCAGTAAATCAAAATAATGAAATCTACCAAATCAAATAACACAGAAAGCCGGGGAAGCATCCCCGGCTTTCTGTGTTATTTAGGTTGATATGTTTCACAATCAGTATCAGGCGTCCGTGCCGCATTGGCCCCAGCCACTTTTATTTCTGATGCATGACACAAGTTGCCATTCTCCCAAAACTTACAATTGCTGACAAAGCATTCTACCGTAGGAGTAACTTGCGTACCATTAAGGAAAGCAGATGAAACCATACCGCCAACATTTACATTGTGAAGAGCACCGACCATATCACCAACCGTTTTACGATGATGAAATGCTTTGCACTGAGTATCAGCGGAGGTCGAGGATTTCCCTGTTGTTTCATCATTAAAAATACTAATTTTAGCAGCCATGCATTGATCGCCAGGCATATAATGTGTGCATTGGTCAACAGTACATTTTACAGTCGGATTAGCGTTTGCCATTATAAATGCACCCCCTGTTAATTCTTCATTAGACTAAACCTGTTTATAGTATGTGTTTACCTGCTCAATTTATCCGTTTCAAATAATAACAAAGGTCCAAGAGACTTTCATATCATAATGGCAAGCAGGGCAGTACACAAGATGAACACACCCTTGTTCAAAACTACTATGCGGAATTAAATCCCCTTCCATATAAGGACTATATGGCCCAAGATAATTTTGAAGTGCTCCTCCGTCAAGCATTTCATTGCCACAATGCGGGCAACTTTCATGAACTTCCTCCAAGGCATTACATATCGGACATACCTTTTCCATTATGCCACCTCACAAGTCTGCTGTAACGGATCTTCATTCGGGAGGCTCAAAATTCTTATCAGTTTGCTAAATTACTTACGATTAATATTCTGTGTCGGTCAATTGATATCTATTCGGCAAATTCTTTCGGCCTAATTTTAGTTATTGACTTTTAATTAGCCCTTTATAACTAACATTTCTATTGCAAATAATATAAATCACACGATTACAGGTAATAATACAAGCGTTCAACTGATTGTTTTTTAATGAGGTGTTTTAAATTGGAAACTAAAAGAATCAAGCCCAGTGTTTTGTATCATGTAGCAAAAGCTGCCTGGGAAGGTAACCTATTTGAACGCAGGGAAGAAATTTGTCAGGCAATAGAGAATGAATTTAAGGACAAAGTAAGCCGCCGCTATGTAGCCAATCAAATTAGAATTGCAATGGGACTTAATCCTCACTGATCAAATACTAGATTCTGATGATGAAGAGGTTCTCATGGGTATGAGCAATGAGCCTGTTGTAGTTGCTAATACCGCTGCCTGTGACCTATGTACCAACGCTGGGCATGAATGCGGCAAGGCCTGCGCTATGGGTGCTATAAGCCGTGACGCCGACGGCAGGATTAAAATTGATTATGATAAATGCCTGGGCGAAGGGCATTGTGTTACTATGTGTAAATTAGGTGCCCTTGCTGAAAAATCCCAATTTGTACCTCTTATCAATATTTTACGCCAACGATCAACCCCTGTTTATGCATCGGTAGCTCCTGCCTTCGCTGGCCAATTCGGCGACCAAGTTACTGCTGGTAAGTTGCGCTCAGCATTGCTCGCACTTGGGTTTACGGATATGATAGAAACTGCGCTGTTTGCTGATTTGATAACTATGAAAGAGGCTTTTGAGTTCGATGAAAAAGTCAAAACTAATGAAGATTTTATGCTTACTAGCTGCTGTTGCCCGGTCTGGATTAAACTGATTGAAAACAAGTATCCCGATCTTGTCCAACATATATCGCCTACTGTCTCACCAATGATTGCATCAGGACGAGTTTTGAAAGCATTAGAGCCTAACGCCAAAGTCGTTTTCATTGGACCGTGCGTTGCAAAAAAATCTGAAGCGCTTTTACCAGATCTAAGGGGAGCGATAGATTTCGTCTTAACCTTTCAGGAACTGTCAACGATTTTTGATGCTGCTGGTATTACACCTGCAGAGCTAGCAGATGATGAAAAACCAACAGCTTCATGGGCAGGACGTGTCTATGCCCATACTGGGGGTGTTAGCGCAGCAGTTGCTGAAACAATATCTCAGCTCATCCACCATCGGACGCAATCCTTTAATCCAGTTAAAGTCGATGGTATTCCTGATTGCCAAAAATTGCTTGCACAGATTAATAGCGGGCAAATTACGGCCAACTTCATTGAAGGAATGGCCTGTAAAGGAGGCTGTGTCGGAGGTCCAGGAAGGTTACTTCCGGCCGAAGAAGGTACGTTTCAAGTTCAGAGTTATGGGAACCAATCTCAAAACCGTACACCAGTTGAAAATCCACAAGTCTATGCTATATTAACAAAACTGGGCTACACCGAAACTATCCCTCAGCTTACAGGTAAAAGTCCTATCTCGGAGCTATTAGCAAGAAAGCTTACTAAATAGGTAAAAAATCCCTATTTAGCAGTGAAAACCTACCATAAAAAGCAATTACTAAATGTACCAATAGATTGACAAAACCTGTATATATCAACTATAATTAGATTGTTTTAGACCGGCCTGCGCGGTTTTTCTAAAATCTAAATTTTTTAGAAAATTTTCTTGCATACGGCAAACAGCAAATTTAATTCGCCTATTGGTATCATGTCTATCCGGACAACCTGAGCGACATTGTAATCTGCCCGTCTGCCATTTGCAATAAATACGCGTAAGCTTGGGTCATAGCTGCCTATATAATATTAAGGAGGTACATAATTCATGGCCAAGAAACCACTTAAAATTATGGAAACAGTGCTTCGTGACGGTCATCAGTCACTAGCTGCAACCCGTATGCGTATCACTGATATGCTCCCCCAATTGGAAGTACTTGACAATATGGGATACTGGGCTCTCGAAGCATGGGGCGGAGCTACTTTTGACAGCTGCCTGCGTTTCTTGAACGAAGATCCTTGGGAGCGCCTCAAAACTCTCCGTTCACACCTGAAGAAAACTCCTATCTCCATGCTGCTCAGAGGTCAGAATATCCTTGGTTACAACAACTATGCTGACGACGTTGTAGAAATGTTCGTTAAGAAAATGGTTGAGCATGGCATTGGCGTAATTCGTATATTCGACGCTCTAAACGACGTTCGTAACCTCGAAGTCGGCATTAAAGCAGGTAAAGCTGCAGGTGCTCACGTTCAAGGCGTTTGCGTATACACTATCAGCCCGTATCACACTACCGAGAGCTATCTGCAATTGGCTCACGATCTGGTTGACCGCGGTGTTGACTCCATTTGTATTAAAGACATGGCAGGTCTTATCTCGCCGTATGCTGCTTATGACTTGGTCAAAGCACTGAAAAACGATCCAAAAATCAAAGTGCCTATTCACTTACATTGCCACTATACCAGCGGCATGGCTTCAATGGCATACCTCAAAGCCGCTGAAGCTGGCGTTGACATCGTTGACTGTGCCCTTTCACCGTTTGCGCTTGGTACTTCCCAACCTTGTACCGAGTCTATCATCGCTGCTATGGAAGGCACTGACCGCGATACCGGCATTAAGAAAGAAGACCTTTATCCGGTTGCCGAGCACTTCACTGCTGTTAAAAAGTCCCTTGGACAAGACTTCGGTCTTAACACTGCTTTTGACGTCAGCACTAAAGTTCTTACCTTCCAAATCCCTGGCGGCATGCTCTCCAACCTGCGCAACCAGTTAAAAGAGCAAGGTATGGAAGACAAATACGGCGAGTTGCTTGATGAAATGCCACGCGTTCGTGCAGACCTTGGCTATCCTCCGCTCGTAACTCCTACCAGCCAAATTGTTGGCTCCATGGCTACCTTTAACGTAATGATGGGCGAGCGTTACAAAATCGTTCCTCGCGAAGTTAAAGACTTAGCTCGCGGCAAATATGGCCGTACTATCAGACCAGTAGCTGATGATGTACGCGAATTAATTATCGGAGACGAAGAAATTATATCCCATCGTCCTGCTGATGATATTCCGCCGCAATTGGATAAACTGAAAGCTGAACTGGCTGAAAAAGGTTATCCGAATGCTTCAATGGAGGACGTTCTGTCCTATGCATTGTTCCCTGAAGTTGCCCTCAACTTCTTTGCTAACAATCGCTAATAAAAAAGAAACCTGGCGTATGCCAGGTTTCTTTTTTATTCTTAGACATAGATCGTAACAGGTTTTCTGCTAAAAGCAAGACTTTCCGATAAACTCCCGCAGTATTGAAGTACTAGGGATATCGACGTCATCTATTGAAGCAAAATGACTAAGAAAGTTTAGCAGGCGTTTGGCTTCAGAATACTCAGGCCGACTGTTGTTGACCTTTTTTAATAATGGCTCGGCATATTTTTTCAAGACACTCAGTTCATAAATTAAAGCTGAGTTGAACATAATATCCGCATCTTCTTGGAAGGGAAAAATATTACGATCCTCACCCCGACGTACTGAGCGCCAAAGCTCTAGCGTTCTGAGCGCATCATGACCCCGAAACTGATTGTCGCGAACTAGTCGTCTGATCAATCTTGTATCTGTCGTTGGAATACGGTTATGATTATCAATCGATAACTGGGTCAGAGCGCTTATATACACTTTTATTTTATGGTCGCGTGGTATTGCGCTGGTCAATCGCTCATTAAGGCCATGAATGCCTTCAATAATAAGCGGTTGATCAGCCTTTATCTGTATAATTCTATTATTGAATTCCCTTTGCCCGGTTTTAAAATTATAAGTTGGGATACTCACTGCTTCGCCATTTAAAAGCCTTGTAAGATGATCATTAAACAGCGGCAAATCGATGGCCTCAATAGCTTCAAAATCATATTCACCATTTTCATCTCGCGGAGTAAACTCCCGATCTACAAAGTAGTCATCAAGCGAGATTGGAATTGGACGAAAACCATTTACGCGAAGCTGGATACTTAGCCGCTGAGCGAAGGTAGTCTTTCCGGACGATGAAGGACCTGCGACTAGTATAATCCTTACTTTATCTCGATGCTCCGAGACAAAATCGGCTATCTGAGCAATCTTTTTTTCGTGCAAAGCCTCGGCAACTCTTATAATATCACCGATTTCATTCTTATGTATATAATCGTTTAAGCTCGCTACGTAGCCACACTTAAGTATCCCACCCCACCGCTCAGCTTCACGGAATATCTGGGCTAATTTAGGTTGATCAACAAAAGCGGGAATTGCCGAAGGTTCATCTTTAGTTGGAAAACGCAATATAAACCCAGGCTTATAATAAGTCAGAGCAAAGATTTTTATATATCCGGTGCATGGTACCATTGTACCATGAAGATAATCATACGAAGCGCCACAATAGTAAATATCCACTTTATCACGGTCTAACTGTTCAAGTAGCTTAACCTTCTCGATTTGGCCTGACGCGGAAAATAAGTTAATAGCTTCAGCAATTGGTAAAGTCTTTTTAACAATTAAGCGATCTTCCTTAATTATTAGTTTAATTTTCTGCTCTAATTTAGCAATATCGTCAGGCGTTACTTCGCGGCCAAGATGTAATTCACAGTATAAGCCATTACCAAGCGAATGCTCTACCGTGACTTCACCATATGGGAATATTTCCTGAACTGCCGTAACCATAATGAACGCTAAGCTGCGTTGGTATATTCTATTGCCAACTTCAGTCTTTAAATCAAGAAACTCAATGTTACAATCTTCAGTCACTTGCGATTCTAAACCCTTTATCTCATTATTAATTCTAGCTGCTACAATTGGCGTGTCAAAAAACTTCTGTGCATCTTGGCTAATTTGAAGCAATGTAGTACCGCATGCATATCGCTCTTCACCATTACCATATGATACGAGAATCTCTTTCATAAATTCGCACACTCTCCCTTTTAAAACCTATTGTATCCCGCTTTGAAAAAACATGAGACCCTACTTCTAGAACCAGCGATGTAGGGTCTTACTATTGTATAAGTTTGAACAGCAAAAGAAGATACGTAATTTGCTAAATTAATTATAAGACTGCCAATTCTATAAATTTATATGCAATACCGCTTACTAATGCAGTACATGGTATGGTAAGTACCCAAGCGGCCAACATTTGCTGAGCAACCCCCCACCGAACAGCGCTAACTCGCTTTGCTGTACCTACACCCATAATTGACCCGGAAACTACGTGGGTTGTACTAACAGGCAAATGTAATAAGGTTGCACTGAAGATGATAATTGACGAATTGAGATCCGCAGCAAAACCGCTTATAGGCTCCAGTTTAAATATCTTACCGCCCATTGTTTTGATTATTCGCCAACCACCGGCCGCAGTTCCTGCTCCCATTGCCAGCGCTGCCGAAATTTTAACCCAGGTCGGCACCTCAAACGTACTTAGATAACCGCCGCTGACCAAGGCAAGCGTTATAATCCCCATTGCCTTCTGAGCATCATTAGAACCATGAGAAAACGACATCATCGCAGCTGATAATATCTGGAGTCGTTTAAATTTAGAATTTAGTTTTGATGGAGCCATCTTGCCAAAAATCCAAAACAACAGGGTCATAATAACAAGTCCCGTTAATATGGCAGCAATCGGTGACAAAATAAGCGAGGCTACTATTTTTAAGATGCCCTCAGCTTTCAGTGCCGCAAACCCTGTTGAAACTATTACTGCCCCTACCACGCCACCAATTAGGGCATGTGAGGAACTGCTCGGTATTCCAAGCCACCAGGTTAAGAGGTTCCAGAATATAGCTCCAACCATGGCGGCAATTATTATATATTCGTTAACCATTTGGGCTGACTTAACTAAGTCACTGCCGATAGTTTTGGCTACACCGGTACTATACATTGCCCCTAAAAAATTTAGTCCTGCTGCCAACCAGATAGCTGTTCGTGGGGTTAATGCCCTAGTCGATACCGAAGTAGCTATTGCATTAGCAGTATCGTGAAAGCCATTAATATAGTCAAATCCAAGGGCTAAAACAACAACAACGATTATTAAAATATCAGGCATACTTCATAACCACGCCCCGTATCAAGTCAGCAATGCTCTCATAATGGTCAAGAGCATTTTCAAGATTCTCTAATACCTCTTTCCATTTAATAATTTCAAGAGTATCTCCACCAGATGTAAACAAGTAAGCAACCTCTTGGCGATAAATACGATCGCCTTCGCTCTCCAACACAACAATTTTTCTAGTATGATCAAGTATCTTATGCTGATTTCCCTTGATATTTTTTAATAGCTCAAAAGCCTTAAGAATTTCATCAGCGCAATCAGCCATAAGTCGGCTTAATTCAATAGCTCCTTCAGATGGCTTACCGGTGCGATAAAGCATCATCCGTTCAAGTATGCCCTGAACCGCATCAACACCATCATCAAGCATGTTTGCCATAGCGTAAATATCTTCCCGGTCCAGCGGGGTGATAAACGTTTGGTTGAGCTTGTCAATTATCGCATCATTATGATCATCAGCCTCATGTTCCAGGTTAGCCATTTGAGTGATTTTTTCACCAATTTTAGCGTGATCGTTCATTACTTCGTTAAGAATATAAGCGCCATCCCGTAATAACTTTGCGCTTTCGGAAAAAAGCTTAAAAAACTCGTCCTCTTTTGATCTAAAATTAAACATTGGGTCGCCTCTCCTTCATTTATAAGCCTTATGATATGTAAAATCTTCCTCAAGGACTAAAAATAATTTTACCACCTATAGCCAGATAAGACAACATCAAGGGACGAAATATGTAAAAAAAGGGTGAACTACTGTCCACCCTTTTCTTATCGCCGCGCTAATTTACGCATTAGGCGATAACCCATTAAAGAGAGAGGCGACCGATGGATAGCAAAACGCATTCCCCATATAAAAATTAGAATTGGCCCAACTACATGAACTAACCAAAATGCCCACCGTGGAAATTCCATTGGAGTATCATCTATCCAGTTCTTATTATAATAGCCCATCTTATCATGCCTCCTTTAATGCTATTATCCCCAAAAAAGTTCATGATAAGAAAGGATTATAATGGAAAAAGGGACTACAGCAAATAGCCCCCTTGGTTAGTAGATTTTTTATTATTTTTCGACCGCTGCCATTGCCTTTGCAACTTTCCCGGCCATACCCTTTATTTTTGCTGCAGACACAGCGCAAACGGCAATACGTACACCTTTTGCAAGCGGAACAGCAAAAATATTATCATCATGAAGTTTGTCGCAAACCGCATCAGGATCTTTAGCAGGAATTGTTAGGAAAAAGCCAGCGATATACGGAAGCATTTTTAAATTAGATTCCTTGGCTTCTTGCATAAAGATATCTGCCCGTTCCCTAATAAGCTTATAGAGCTCAGCTCGTTCGCGTTGTACATCTGCAAGTAATATTTTATCGTTGTAAATAGTAGCTAATAACTGCATCGGCGACCGGCTGATATTTGACCAGGTTGCTCGACTAGTATACTGATTTATTGCGGCAAACTCAGTTATTACATCTTTATTGGAGGAAACGCCTATCATAGCCCCGCAACGCTGACCATACATAGTATAGCCTTTTGACATACTGAAAGCAAAAATACCAAGGATGTTTTCAGGCAGTCCGCCAAACTTGGTCATAAAAGCGCGGCTTGCATCAGCTTCGCCGGCGTAGTCAAGATATGCAATATCAACTAATATTGTAATTCGTTTTTCTTTAGGTATTGATTTGCAAACATCTATTACTTGATCCCATTCTGCGTCTGTCAAACTATAGCCAGTCGGGTTATGAGCCGGAGCATTAATAATAACCAGCAAACTTTCTTGTTTTGCTATCAGTTCATTTACTTTACTTTCAAAGGCCTTGATGTTGAAATTAAGGTTTTCATCAAAAAGTTGATATGTATCTAATTTTCGCAAAGCATCCTGGCATAATACCCGGTATGGTCCCCAGAACCAGTCAGAGGTCAAAACCGTATTGCCAAATTCAGTATAGTTCCAAATAGCATGATGAATAACGCCTGAACCACCAGCCGTGGCAACAGCGTCAATATACGCGTCTGGTTTGTGGTTGCCAAAAGTTAGATTAATTGCTGCCTCCAGATAACTAGGCAAACCAGAAATTGGAGCATAGGCGATTATCTCAGAGGTCGGCAAATTTCTAAATACTTTTTCAACCGTAGGCAGGCATGTTAGTACCTCATTATCGTCCAGTAATGCCCCAATTGTTGCGTTCGCTACCGCAGCTTTACCATACTTCACTTCGGCAGCTACAGCAGCTGCATTGGCGCCGAAAATCTTATCCTTGGCAGCTTTTCCCTTTGCATGTGACGCTGCAAAACTATAAGTCATTAATCTTCCCCCTTATATATTTATTATGAGAAGCATAATAAATATTGCTCTCCATAATGTTGTTGGTCTAAGCCCTTTTTATACAATACTTAAAAAGTGTTTAATAATATTTAATTCGTTATACGGCACATAATTCCTCTCATTTTAAACAAAAAAAAATTAAAGCAGGCCTTTTGGCCTGCTTAGTGCCAATTATTTGAATTGGTTTTCCTGAGCTTGAATCATTTTACGAACCATTTGACCACCAACGCGACCATTATCGGCCGAAGTCAATGCACCTTTGTAAGTGTTTTTGTAATCTTTCAAACCGATTTCAGCCGCTGTTTCTTCTTTCAGACGATCAAGCGCTTGTTGCGCAGCCGGATTTACAGGTTTTCTGCTTCTTGACATTTTGCAAAACCTCCATTCGAAAGAATTTTGGTAGCCGTTAATAGCATGTCTTCAAATAGAGGCTGAAATACGTTGAAAAAAATAGCAGTTAACTTCACTTTTCAGGAAAAAAACGGTTATGGATCGCATTGACCGCTGCCTTAACTTTGTCGGCTTGAACTAAACACGAAACACTAATCTCTGAAGTACTTATTACTTCGATATTAATATCAGCCCCTGCTAAAGCTCCAAACATTTCTGCGGCAATTCCAGGGTAACCATACATTCCTGCCCCGACTATTGATACCTTAGCAACGCTCTCATCGGCAATTATACCTAATACTTGTATCTCTTGTCCAACTTCACTGACAATTGCTTTTGCTTTTGGTAAGTCTGACTTTGCTACGGTAAAGACCAAATCAATAATGTTTTCCTCGGTGTTGCGAATACTTTGCACGATCATATCGACATCAATATTAGCTTTAGCCAAGACAGAAAATACTTTAAAAGCGATCCCCGGACGATCTGGGACACCCAACATGGCAATCTTCGCTATATCTGTATCATGTGTTACCCCTCTTATGGCATATGTTTTTTCCTCCACGTCTTTCCCCCCAAAATATTAGATATATTAATATTCGTGACTATGATTGTCCATATGTAAATAAAATGCCTCGGCTAGCCGAGACATTTAGGTCCGATTATTCGACAGAAATTTTCCTTGAGCTTTCCCATAACCCATGAATATTACAATAAGCAACTGCTATAAAAGTACCAGCTGTATTCAGTTTAAGAACAGCCTTTACCCATGGTTCACAGTAGGCTGATCCTTTATTGGGGCCTTCAGTCGATTCTCCATGTGCATCGAATTGATATGTCCCTATTTCTGTAATAAATTTTCCATCTTCGGGCTTAAAATATAGTTTTATCCAGCGAATATGATGTTCAGTGGTATTTGGATGCGCAATCTCTTTACCTACACAAACTTCAATCGTTGCTTTTTCACCAGCTTTAATAATGTCTGGGGCATCAATTACGGGTACATGTTTCTCGGCTTTCCAATCAGCACTCTGAATAACATCACCTAATTTCATTTAAATCCCCCCCTAGTCTTTATCCTAGTCCTTATTATACTTATTTTATCTATAATTATAAATTCCTTTTTTTTTGATAATTACGACTATGTTATTTTAAAATTTTGATATGTAAATTTCGTATTAATTGCGGCGGCACGTCCTGCCATTCATCAGGTACACTTAACTCGAATGGCTGCAAATCGAAAATTGAATTAGTATCGAATTGAGTCTCTAGTCGATGCAAGGCTGCTATCCCATTCGTTGCCTGGCATGCATAAATTACTTTTTCACGGTCGATTTTCGCAGCAAAAAAACATTCATTTTGAGAATGCTCGCGTCTCAAGCCCCAAACGTAACCACGGTCAAAACCAGGTATATTCTCATAGACTTTGGCCGCTATCCGAACCAGTATGGCTGAACAAAGCTCAAGATATTGCTTATTAACATTTCTTATTTCCTTTTCTTCATAAGTCAACCGTCCCGATGATGATAAATTTGAAATCTGAGTAGGAATAATTGATTTAGGCGGAAGCCACACTTTGATTAGTGGGATATTTTCGTAAATATCAATATCGATTTCGAGAGGAAAAGGGAAATCCATTCTACCCATTTCGTTATCTAATCTTAGCACGATAGCACTTGTTTCATTTTTAAGTAAATTTGTTATATACTCAATTCGTTGGTCTTCCTTTAACTCATGCTCATGGCGCGCTTGTTCATTCTTTTGTCGCGCAAAATCTATTAGTTGCTCTATTTCAGCTTTGGTCTTCGCCATTACGGAATCAATAGTTGCTCGACGCTGAATAATTGTACTATAAAGTGAGGCACCAGTAGCAACAGCAATTGTACTTGCTGTCCATAGTACGATTACTTTGCTGCTTATAAAGAATATAAATATCATTACTATTAATAATAGTATCCTCAACGCGATAGGAACAAAAAATTTACTTTCAGCAGCTAGCCGATTTTCTTCTAAAAGATACTCAAAATTTGGTATCGGGCAATCTTTCCATTTAACACGCACCAGCAGCGGCTCATAGTCAAACGGCTCAAATACAAAGTTACTAACTGACGCCAATTTCTTTTCTACTGCTTGGTAATGCTCATATTCCTGTCGCCATCTTTCCATTTGATCTACATGTCGGAAACGATTTTCCTCGACATAGACTTGAACGTCAGCACGCTTTTTTCTTTTATTCATGTATAGCCACCTTTCATGTCTAACTCATTTATAAGTTGCATTATTGCGATATTCTGTAAAAACTTTGCCGAAAAAGATAGACAAACCGGAGGTTTCATGGTACATTACTTCTTAGGAAAAAACAACCTTTAAATTAGTCCGGAGAGGCTAACAAGGTACACATTACGACCTAGTTGTGCTATGTACTATTTTAACCTCTTACTCCGGTAAGAGGTTTTTTATGTGTGCCGGACAAAAAACTAGGAGGGAAAACCATGAAAAAACACGCTATCCAAGTTGAAGAAAGATTACCGATTTTGCAAACTATCCCACTTAGCCTACAACATCTTTTCGCAATGTTTGGGGCAACTGTCCTTGTCCCGATTCTATTTAAAGTCAACCCGGCAACAATCTTACTGTTTAATGGAATCGGCACCTTACTATATCTTTTTATCTGCAAAGGAAAAATTCCTGCCTATTTAGGATCAAGCTTTGCATTTATATCTCCAGTTTTTCTTGTATTACCTCAATACGGCTATGGCGCAGCCTTAGGCGGCTTTATCCTAGTTGGCGCTATCTTTACTTTAGTCGCATTAAGTATTAGCGTTATCGGAACTAAATGGATTGATGTAGTGTTTCCACCAGCTGCAATGGGCGCGATTGTTGCGGTTATCGGTCTAGAGCTTGCCCCAGTAGCGGCAGATATGGCCGGACTGACAGCTAAAACACTTGATCCCAACGTAATAACGGTTTCGATATTCACGCTGTTGGTTACTGTATTCGGTAGTATCTTATTCCGCGGTTTTTTAGGCATAATTCCTATTCTAATCGGTGTAGTCAGTGGTTACGTTCTAGCGCTTGCTATGGGCCTAGTAGATTTAAGCGGAATAGCTGAGGCACCGATACTTGCCATTCCAACAATATACACTCCAGAGTTTAATTTAAATGCAATAACAATTATTCTGCCAGCCGCGTTAGTAGTAATCGCAGAACATATCGGCCATCTGCTTGTAACTGGTAATATAGTTGGCCGGGATCTGGCCAAAGATCCCGGCTTACACCGTTCATTACTCGGCAACGGTGTTTCAACTATGCTCTCCGGCTTCTTTGGATCTACTCCTAATACAACTTATGGTGAAAATATCGGTGTAATGGCCCTTACAAAAGTCTATTCAACTTGGGTAATCGGCGGTGCTGCAGTATTCGCCATCGTTCTATCCTTCTTCGGTAAACTAGCGGCTGCAATTCAGAGCATTCCAAACCCGGTTATGGGCGGCGTTTCCCTGCTCCTATTTGGCGTAATAGCCACCTCAGGCATTCGAATGCTTGTAGATTCGAAAGTAGACTATAGTCAGTCTCGCAACCTAATCCTAACATCGATTGTATTAATAATCGGCGTTAGCGGAGCGAGCATAACGCTTGGTACTGTAACTATGAAGGGCATGGCTTTAGCTACAGTGGTCTCGATTGCTCTAAGCTTATGCTTTAAACTTCTGGATGTACTGGGCCTGACAAATGATTCAACTAAGTAAAAACTAGGGTTAAAAAAATCCGCGGTTAAATAGCCGCGGATTTTTTTGTTTACGACCGGAAATTTACAAACTGCAGTTCAATACCAAAATCTTTTTGCCTTAAAAGGGCTATAACCGCTTGTAAATCATCTTTATTTTTACCGGATACGCGTACCTGGTCATCCATAATCTGAGCTTGAACTTTTATTTTAGAAGCTTTAATAGTAGCAATAATGTCTTTCCCTTTTTCCTTGTTAATGCCTTTTTTAATTATAACCATTTGTTTTACAGTTCCTTGAGATGCAGGTTCAATTTTACCATAATCAAGATTTTTGAGCGAAATTCCTCGCTTAATCATCTTAGATTCTAGAATATCAATAACACCTTTTAATTTAAAATCATCATCCGAAATAATCTTAATTTCCTCACCATTCAATTCCAGAGATGATTTACTACCGCGAAAATCAAACCTCTGATTTAATTCCTTGATAGCTTGATTGACAGCATTATCAACCTCCTGCATTTTAACTTCAGACACGACATCAAAAGAACAGTCTTTAGCCAAAACAAATCCCTCCTGTTGCTACTTCCTTATTGTTACCCTAATGGTCATTCGTGCAATTATGTAAAAGAAAGCTAAAACTCCGCCAATGGTAAAAAAGAATGCAACTGGTTTTATCATCATAATTTCTGAACTACCTATCAAACAAAACATTAACGCGGCCATATATGCAAGAAAAAGCTCTCCGTAGCGCGGATTTCCGAATCGCGGAGCTATGACGAGCCAAACTAAGAAACCTACTAGTATTATGTTGCTATGTTGTACAAATTCCATTTCGTAATACCTCCGAAAAAAACATTTAACAGTAATAAATTCGGTTAAAATATTTATTTTCCTGCCTTCTAGTTTAACAACGAGGTATAAATCTCTACTAGATGTATAAAATTTCCTGTATTAAAAAATCTTATCTAATTTACGGGCTGTAGCATTATGTTGCTGATCGTCATATGATGTATCAGGTAGAGGCTAAATCTATTCCGCTAACCGATCATTAATAAAGGAGGCTTTAAAACTATTATGACTGGTAAATATCCTCACTGGTATCAGGACTGCGAAAAGTTTGAGCCCTGTTGCGATTATATGGAAGAAGACTATTGCTGTGACGACATGCATCATGGTAAAGTTCAGGCCCTCGGTGATTCCAGTTTTAGAGATCGCCTGCTTTGCTTATTAGGTGACGAAATTTTATTCTCTGTGGATGCTAGAATTTGTGGCAGAGAATCTTTCTGCGGTACCTTGTGCTATGTTGGTTGTGACTTTATTATTGTAAATGCTTGCATACGCCGCAAATCCGTTTCAATGCATATTCCAATTAAAATGCTAAGATTTTTTGCCCCTTTTAAAGGGCGTCGCGGTCTGTTTTAACTTGGTTGCACCCTCCCGGATTTTTGGCATAAGATATACCAAAACTCTAGGGAGGGATAACTTTGCTACGATTACGTACTCGTAAACCCGTACAGCTCGATCTCGATCATATGCGAATGCTTCACCATGAAGCTATAGAGCAACTCGAACTAATGCGCACTGCTGTCGAGGCTGCTGAAAATGCCAGTGACCGACTGCGCGACAGCCTAGACGACATGGCTTTTAATCACTGGCATGCTTATATGGATGTAATGCATATGCTGTGCATCCATGACCAGGCAATGGGGTCAGCAATGAATAGGTTTGGTCTGAAAATGCGCGATGCCGCTGATGACGATTCCAATCCACGCCAATTAGGCCTACAGCGTTTGCTGCTGCTCTTGCTCCTTGCAGCATTATTACGCCGGCATCGCCGTATGGAATACATCTTTGGTCTGCGCGGAGGACCTATGGGGGACTATTTGAAAGAAACTTCAACTATGGAACGTGAACATATGGCCGAACTGGTTTCCATGATACACAACATGGTTTAAACAAGCAGCAGGATGGTCGCTAAGGCCATCCGTATCTGTTTATAGAGGATATTTTTTTAAAATCGAGAAAGATTAAAGAAAGAAAATAAAGAACACAACTTGGAAAGTGACGTTATATGCAAGAATTTATAGTATCGAAAGATGTTAAGAATCTATCAGTTAAAGATTACCTCCGCCGTCACATTGGTCTATCATTGACGGCATGGCGAAAAATAAAGCGTGCCGGTTTATTACAAGTAAATAAGCAATCAGCTTTTCCGTATACACTTGTCACATCAGGTGATACTATCACAGTGGACTTGCCTAATGATTGTGCCATACAGCCGGTCAAACTACCATTAAGTATTAAATATGAAGATGACTACCTGCTTATTCTAGATAAACCCGCTAACATGCTCGTCCATCCTGCAAAGTACTCCGACACCGAAACTCTCGCAAATGCCGTGATGTACTATTACAAGCAAAGCAATATGCCTTATGGCTTCCACCCTATACACCGCCTCGACAGAAACACATCTGGGTTAGTACTAGTAGCTAAAATGCCATATATCCAACATTTATTGGCCAAAGATGACGTAAAAACTATTTCACGTTTATACTGGGGGATCGCTGAGGGAGAAATAGATTGTCTAAGCGGTGTTATTGATATGCCGATTGGCCGACACCCTGAAAGTATCATTGAGCGCATCGTACGCAGCGACGGGCAGCCCGCAATAACAAACTATCGCCTTCTGAAACGCCTTCGAAATGCCAGCTTAGTTGAGCTTGAACTAAAAACAGGCCGAACGCATCAGATACGGGTTCATCTTGCTAATATAGGCCATCCGCTACTGGGAGACGATCTATATGGCGGCTCTACCGACCTAATCTCAAGACAAGCCTTGCATGCTGTTCGATTAATTTTCAAGCACCCGGTTTCCGGAGAATTTATCAATGTGTCTAGTCCTCTACCAGAGGATTTTAAACAAATACTTAAGACCCTGGTACTATAGAAATAATTTCTAAAAAACAGGAATTTGGTAGCACATTTATGCTATAATAGGTAAATGATATAGCATATTAGGAGGGATATAATGCCATTAGTTACATCCAAAGAAATGTTTAGAAAGGCCTATGAAGGCCAATATGCCGTTGGTGCATTCAACGTTAACAATATGGAAATTATACAAGGCATTGTCGATGCAGCCAAAGAAGAACAATCACCGCTAATTCTCCAAGTTTCAGCCGGTGCTCGTAAGTATGCTAAACACATTTACTTGACTAAATTAGTTGAAGCAGCTTTAGAAGATTCCGGATTGCCGATTTGTCTCCATCTTGATCATGGCGAGGATTTTGAGATTTGCAAAGCATGCGTAGATGGAGGATTCACCTCTGTAATGATAGACGGCTCAAAATATCCTTTTGAAGAAAATATTGCGCTGACTAAAAAAGTAGTCGAGTATGCGCATGAGCGCGGCGTTGTGGTAGAAGCTGAACTTGGACGCCTAGCTGGAGTCGAGGATAATATTAAGGTTAGCGGCCGAGAGGCTACATATACTGATCCGGATCAGGCTGTAGAATTTGTTGAGCGCACCGGCGTCGACTCACTGGCAATTGCTATCGGTACTAGCCATGGCGCCTATAAATTTAAAGGTGAACCGCAGTTAGATTTTGAACGGTTGGAAAAAATCACTAAGCTATTACCTAATTTTCCATTAGTTCTGCATGGAGCATCAACTGTACTCCCCGAATTTGTCGCCAAATGCAACAGTTTTGGTGGAGAAATCAAAGGAGCACAGGGCGTACCTGAACAAATGCTGCTTAGAGCCGGTAAGTTAGGTGTTTGTAAGATTAACATAGATACTGACCTTCGCTTAGCGATGACAGCATCTATCCGTGAGCATCTCGCTAACCATCCTAGTGATTTTGATCCGCGTCAATACTTAAAACCAGCTCGCGAGGCCATTAAAAATATGGTGAAACATAAAATTAAGAATGTTTTAAATTCCAGCAATCAGCTATAATATCAAAAAAGCGTAGCCCTTATGGGGTTTACGCTTTTTGCATCTTTCGGATGTAGTAAGTATAGATTTTTTAAAATTTGCACATCACTACTTAAAAGCAATAAAAGGGGGATACATATGGAGAAAAACAACGTACGATTCGCTAATCTTTCAGCCGAACAACTAAATGAATTGAAGCAATTTGAGGCTGTGTTCAACAGTAAACATGGGAATCACGTCTATTTGCTAGCTTTGGGAAACAAATGACGACAAAAAGCACTCACATTTCGTGAGTGCTTTTTTGTCCGGCAACTTCCGATCCTTCCACCGGGTGCCTATGCCTTCCATGGCGCGCCCAGTACTAGGCCCGTCCTGGGCCGTCGCAGGCCGTTTCCACCCAAGTTAGCCGTTTATAATGCGAATCTTAAGCTAATTCTTTTAGGATACTTTAATGGCACATTTCTGCGACACGCAGACTAAAGTTCAAAGACACGAAATGTCTACCATAGGCGTTTACGAGCTTAAGCAACAAAACGGATTTTTCAATTCCGGTTGAGTCGCTTATGCAGAAGCCCAGTGAACCGACGGCAGTGCCGGCATGTGAATCACTGCTTTTCGGCAGTAATAAAAACCCCACTTTCATCGTGAGTGTTTCACTAATCAGCAGCTTCCTATCCTCCCAGGCCGTTTCCAACCAAGTTAGCCGTTTAGAATGCCAATCTTAAGCTAATTCATTTAGTTTACATCAATGGATTGTCAACAGAAAACTAGACAGATTTGCTAAGGGACATAGATTTATATTGAGCCGGGCTAAGGTATCCTAAGGTAGAATGAATCCGCTTTTCATTGAACCACTTTACATATTCATCCAATTC